>JAFYQC010000156.1 GCA_017547265.1 Kiritimatiellia bacterium
GGCGGGCGCCCCGCGCCCGCCGCCGCCAGCCACTTCGCCAGAAACCGATCCTCGTTCGCAGCCACGAGCTGCGCCGCGATGTCGCCATGCCCGCACGGCCATTGCCGCACCTCCTCCAACAAAAACGGAAACAGGTTGTTCGCGATCTGCCACGTCCGCCCCTGGTACTCCACGTTCCGCAACGCGACGGCGTAGTTGGAATCGGCGAACGCCGACCACACGACGCAGTCCATGACGAACTCCGATGGCAACTCGTTCTGCGGCGCGTAAAACGCATCGCGGTCGTTCGTCCAGGTCGCCTTGGGAATCTTCTTCACGGCGTGCAGCACCATCGCCCGCTCAAAATTCTCCGGCGTGACCGAGAACGCGCCCGCGTTCGCGTACGGCGCGGAGAGGATGAACACGCTGTTGGTGTGTTGGAAGTCGTCGCCGTTGCTCGACACAGAACAGATGAAACCGGGTGCGACGTGGTTCCGCTTGTCCTTGTTGTCCGTCTTGAGGTTGAACGCGCTCACGAACGTCGGCATGATGGACTTGCCGTCCCATTTCGGGCGCGGACACCATTTGTTGAGCATCGCCGTGCGTTCGACCGAAGGGAATTCCTTCGTGCCGATCTTCTCGGCATCCTTGTTGAACACGTCGAGGACGATCCGCTGTTCGGACAGGTGTTTCTTCTTCGCGAGATTCCAGACGAGAAACCCGACAGGGAAGTTGCCCGCTGCGCCGTAGAAGCACTTGATCGGAAAGATGAACCCGCGCTCGTACTGGTACTGGAAGAAGCCGTCGCGTATCTTCTGGTCGTTGTTGGAGTTGACGTACTTGAGTTTCGAGAACATCCCAAGATACGCCTGCCGGTCCTTGAACTCCTTTGAAATCCGGAAAAGGAACTGCGTGAAGAGTTCGCGGCTCGCCTCGCCGTACCCTTCCTCGTTCATCCACTCGCGGATCGTGGTCATCGAAACCGTGTCCTTGGACTTCTTGCCCGTCTCGCCGCTGACGGTGTTGGCTGTCGCGAACGGCGGATTGATGAGGATGACCCAAATGATTTCGGGATTCGCAAGATCGGCAACGAGGTTGGGCGGCATCTTGCGCGTCTGGCCGAAGGTCATCTGTCCGGCGAGCGCGGGGATGTCGTCCGCGAGGTAGTCGTACTGGAAGCATGTCGCGTCGGGGAAGATTTTCTGGCAGTACTTCGCGTCCTCGGACTCGAGGGTGGAGAGGTAGCAGTATTTGAGGGCGGAGGACGGCAGCTCGAACTCGAGGTTGCCGGTACCGGACGCCATGTCCCAGAGGCGGACGTTCCCGCGCTTCCACCACTCGCGTCCGACGGTGCGCTCGATGTAGTCGAGTCCCTTGGCGGCGAATTCGACGGGCGTGAAGAACTCGCCCGTGAAGCGGCGGCGGAAGTCCTCAGTGAGACGGTCGGCCTTCTGGCGGATGCGCATCATGGCGGACGGCGGCACCTTCTCGTAGTTCTGCCAGAAGTGGCGGTACTTCTCCGGCTGGAGCGTCTTAGGGATGTAGCCCTCGGCGCCGCTCACGGAAAAGAGCACCTGGCCGTCCTGCGCGACGATGGACTTCCCCTGCTCGATGTCGGAAAGGAAGTATTCGGAGGATTTTCTGCCGTTGCGCACGTAGTCGCCGAAGAGACCGTTCCAGTAGTCGAACACGTCGAGGAAGTTGTCCTCGGTGATGGCCTTCTTCTCGAGCAGTTCGAGGAAGGTCATCTGGGCGATCAGCCGCTCACGGCACTTCGCGACGAACTGCTCCTCCTCCGCGGGATTCGTGAGGTTGTATATGTACAAAAGAGAGATATTTGAAATAAGCGAAAATACATTGATAGCCAAAAATACATATAAGATGGTGCTCATGGGTAATACGAAAGACATAACGGCACCGGGTCAGTTTATAAATATCATGATTAACGGCTTTTATCTCAGGCGACCCATTTCGGTATGCGACTATGACGATAATTCCGTCACAATCATATATAAGACAGTCGGCAAAGGTACAGAAGCGATGAGTAGGCTTGGATTAGGTGTAAAGCTTGATGTACTTACAGGGCTCGGGAATGGATTTAATACTGCCAAGGGCGGTGAGAGGCCGCTTCTTATAGGTGGAGGGCTTGGAGTTGCGCCGATGTATGCGCTTGCAAAGGCGCTGTTGCTTGAGGGGAAGCAGGTTTCTGTTATAATAGGATTTAATACGGAGCGTGAAATTGTCCTTGAGCAAGAGTTACTTGATCTTGGTGTTAATTTGGCTGTTGTCACGGCTGACGGAAGTAAGGGCAAGGCGGGATTTCCTACAGATGCAATGTGTGATTTTGACTATACATATTTTTACACTTGCGGACCTTTACCGATGCTCCGCGCTGTAAGCGATGCTTCAAAAACTGACGGAGAGTTAAGCTTTGAAGAGCGCATGGGCTGTGGATTTGGCGCTTGCATGGGCTGTAGCTGTGAAACAAAGTACGGAAACAAGCGCATCTGTCGTGACGGCCCGGTTCTCACGAAGGAGGAAGTAATATGGTAGATATGAAGGTGGAGCTTGCCGGACTTAAGCTTGATAACCCCATAATACCTGCAAGCGGGACATTCGGCTACGGCTATGAGTTCTGCGAGTTTTATGATATAAATATGCTAGGCTCCTTTTCGTTTAAGGGAACAACACGTGAGCCGAGATTTGGAAATGCCACGCCGAGAATTGCCGAGTGTGCATCAGGACTTTTAAATGCGGTAGGCTTGCAAAACCCAGGTATTGATGCTGTAATCAGCAAAGAGTTGCCGCGTCTTCGCGAGGTTTTTAATAAGCCTGTAATCGCAAATATAAGCGGTTTTTCGAAGGATGAGTATTGTTATTGCTGTGAGAGGATAGATAAAGAAGACCAGGTTGGCATTATAGAAGTGAACATAAGCTGTCCTAATGTTCACAACGGCGGAATGAGCTTTGGAACC
>JAFYQC010000157.1 GCA_017547265.1 Kiritimatiellia bacterium
ATAATGCGTACACCATAAATCAGCGTCATCCATAAACAGCTTCTCCGCGACATCAAGTTTTGTAAAGTGATATAACTGTTCTGCAACAAATCTATCGGGGAATTTTTCTTTCATAAAATCGTGTAATATTCCCACCTCTTCAGCCGTCGGGAAAATCAATGGGCAAGTATTCAATTCTTCAACATAGTCTCTCTCCGACACCATGTCTGCCATTTTCGCATCAGTTATCATAACCTTAGGACTCCTCTTTTGTGTGACACTTCGAATGGGACGAGATTGTACGACCTGATGACCATTTCATACGATTGTCCCCCCAGAAACGGACTTCAACCACTCCATAAACCAATCGAAATAGAATGCCGGAATGTCAATCGAACGACTCGCGGAGACAATGACCGGCATCTGGGCCAGCACCTTCGTGCCGTCTGCGATTTCGATCTCCTCTTTCCTCCACGAAGTCATTGTGTTTCGTTGTCCTACTAGCTACTCGGATAAATTGTGAAAATCTTACACACCTTTCGTTGCGGCGATTTGCCGCTCTGCGTCGGCGACGCACTTGGTCAGCTGCGCCTTGGTGGGGAGTACCTTCTTGAGTTCGTAGTCAGTGATGCCCATCGGCAGGCCAAGTTCCTCCAAGTGGTACTTGGCGAGGACGCGGTTGTGTTCCCGGCAGATGAGAAGCCCGACCGGCTGATTGTCGACCGGCGTGTTCAAGACATGTTTCGCAATCGCCATGTAGCCGCTCAGCTGCCCGAGATCGGCATGTTCGTACTTGCCGGTCATTCGTGTGTTCCCTTCTGCGCCAGCATCTGACGGCCTTTTTCGGTTAGGCGGTATTTCTGCAAGCGGCTTCGTGGCTTTTCGGGGATGGTGCGATTGGCCGTTTTCATCCTACCACCTCCGGCACCTCAACGGCTGACTTGACAATCCACTTCCGGCCTTTCCCATATCCTTCACGCTTCAGCAGACCAACTTCCTGAAGCGCGTTCATTGCGCTCTGTATGCTACTTTCTGCGATTCTGAGAGAAACAGACATTCCTCTTCTGGACACTGTGCTATCTCCAGCAATGCACTCCCAAACTTTTGCACAAGTTTCTCTGAAGTCCTTACGATAATTTTTCATTACGGTGTCAAAATCTGGCTTTGTACTGACTTCCGTCGCTTTTGGACCGATTTGTTCTGGATATGGACCGACTTCTGTCGTTTTTGGACCGATTTGTTCTGGATATACACCGACTTCTGTCGCTTTTGGACCGATTTGTTCTGGATATACACCGACTTTCTGCTGTTTTGTACTGACTTCCACCGTTTTTACTCCGACTTCTGCGGTTTTTACCCTGACTTCTTCTCCAGTCGCGGGAATGCGGTTGCCGTGTTCGTCAAATTCGGGGCGATAGACCGTGACTGTGAAATGCCGCGCATCGATGTCAAATACCGGGGGACGCAGATCCATCGCCTTGCAGAGGTCAAACATGTCTACAGTGCCGGACCCTATCTCTTCTATGTACTTCACATAGAAGAGCGCATGAGCAATGATCGGATTGGTCGCGTAGGACTGATGGGCCTCGGCAAGCATCTCGAATCTCATGTCCCTGTGCATCGGCCCCGGACTGAACACAGTAAGGCGATCACGAAACAGTTCCACCTGCACGGTCGCCGAAGACGTGTAGTCGCGATGCGCGATCCCGTTGTTGACCATCTCCGCGACAACCTTCTCGTCAATCTCGAAGGTGTCGTCAGATTGTGCGCCAAGTGTATGCCCGCCGATGCGAAGATCAAGCTTCTCCTTGATGAATTCAATCGTCTTGTCGGAGACTTCAAAAAGGTTGCCCTCAAACCATTTGTATGACCCCGCCGGCTTGCGACGTTCCTTGCCATACCAAAGGATGCACTTCACGCCTGGCGATGTCGCGTAAAGATGCGCATCCTTGCCAAAGCACAGCATCGCCGCACGGTTTGGCACACCGTCCGTCACCATTTTAAGATGTTTCAGCACCTTTTCAACCGGCGCATCCACAGGGAACGGGAAACCGCGCTTCTCTCGGGCCGTGCGGACAAACCAGCGAATCTTGTCCTCATCAAGTTCTTCCCATTTCCCGACTGGCTCCTCTTCGTATGTGAGTCCCGCATACGCAACCTTGTTCTCGGCCAAATAACGGTCAAGACTTTCGGTCAACGCCGCAAGCAGTTCCTCCGTGTTCTCGAATCGAACGCGAATCAACCCTGGAGAGACCTTACGCAGGAAATTCCGTTCGCGTGGATCGCGCATCTTGTCCGACGAACCCTTGACGAAGATGAAGCGTGGAATGCCGAGCCGTGTTGCCTCGTCATATTCACTTTCCGTGGCCGATACGCCATCAGAGGTGAGTCCACCATAATCGTTGCCGATTATGCCCACATACAAGTCGCTGACGGCAAGCTCGGCAAGGTACACCTCGTCTGTCCGCTTGTCGGACGCAGGCACGTCAAACTCAAAGGCAAACGTGGAGAAGAAACGCGCTAGCTGCGGATTGCCGGATACAAGATCCACAATAGCTTTCCTCTCCGCAGAAAGCTCTCGCTGAACACTTGATATGAAGATTTTGCGAACCATGTCTTTGCCGTATATTATACCAGATTTTCTCGATGCTTGCGCACCGTTCCTGTCAGCACCGCCAAAGATGTGCGCGTGCCCTCAATAAGGGGTGTGCTGTCACGCGGGAGCGATTTGCCGTGCTCATCCTACTCCCGCTCGGAACCTCAACACGCAATCGGCTGGATTGCCGATTTGGCCTCTTTCTCGTCGCGGATCGCAAAGTTTGCCGTTATGCTTGATGTTGCCATTTTGTACCTCACTTTCCATTTCAGGGCATAATAACCCTAATGAAAAGCCATGCAAGCATAGCAT
>JAFYQC010000158.1 GCA_017547265.1 Kiritimatiellia bacterium
CCCCTAACTCCTGCCTCCAGCTCCAACTCTTAACTCCAACTCCTGACTCCTGACCCCTAACCACTGACCCCTAAACCACCATGAAAATCTTCCAAGAACCCCAGAAACTCCAGAAGTGGTGCCGCGCGCGCAAGCTCGCCGGCGCAAAGATCGCGCTTGTCCCGACTATGGGCTATCTCCACGACGGGCACCTTTCCCTCATTCGCGAAGCGAAGCGTCGCGGTGCCGATGAAATCGTCGTAAGCGTATTCGTGAATCCTGTCCAGTTCGGGCCGAACGAGGACTACGAGAAGTACCCGCGCGACGAGAAGGCTGACCTTGCCAAGTGCCGAGCTGCTGGTGCGACTGCGGTATTCTTCCCGACGCCAGCGAACATGTACCTTGAGCGCCACAGCGTCTACGTGAACGAGGAGGACCTTTCGCGCGGACTTTGCGGCGCGCGTCGCCCAGGGCATTTCCGCGGCGTCTGCACGGTCGTCGCGAAACTCTTCAACCTTGCCCATCCCGACTTCGCCGTCTTCGGGCAGAAGGACTATCAGCAGGCACAGGTGATTAAGCGCATGGTGCGAGACCTCAACTTCGATCTCAAGATCGTCGTTGCGCCTATTGTGCGCGAGAAAAGCGGCCTTGCACGCTCGTCGCGCAACACGTATCTTTCGCCTGAGGAGCGCGAGAGGGCGGTCGCGATTTCCCGCGCGCTTATGTCGTTTGGCGCGAAGGGCGGCGTCAAGACGCTCGCGGCGCTTAGGAAGTCGCTTGAGAAGGCGGGCCTTGTGGTCGACTATGTGGAATGTGTCGACGCAGAGACTCTCGAGCCTCGCAAGACGCCGAAGAAAGGGTGCTGCATTCTCGTTGCCGTTTTCTGCGGAAAGACTCGGCTTATAGACAACCGCGTCCTTTAGCCGCTACTTTTTGTCCCAGCTTGCCTTTGGCGGCGCCTTGTCGCGCCATTCAGGGAGCGATATCATGTTGCCCGCCTTTGCCTTGCCTGCGAGATAGGCCTCTGCAACATATTCGCGGCGCGTCTTCATCTCGGCTAGCAGCGACTTGATTTCGAGGACGGCTTCATGGCACATGTCGATGACCTGGTGCTTCGTTTCCTCGTCGATGCCCTCCATCTTGAGTAGCTCGATTGAGCTCAGGAGAACGGTTGCGGGCTGGCCAAGCGCATGGCAGAAGCCCGCGAGCGATTCCATCACGACCTTCGACCGCTCGACCTGCATTTCTGCTATTGCGAGCCGCCGGCTGGTTTCTTCCGCTGTGTTCGTTTCGTCTGTCATTTTAACTCCCTTTTGCTTGCGCCGTTAGCTTGCGAGGCTGCCCATGTTGAAGATTGGCATGAACATCGCGAGGACGATGGTGCCGATTATTGCGCCAAGGAATACCATGAGGAACGGTTCCATGAGCGACGTCAATGTGCTGAGAAGTGCCTCGACTTCCTCGTCGTAGCTGTCCGCTACTGAGTCAAGCATGTCCTCGACCTTGCCGGCTTTTTCGCCTGCGGCAATCATTCGAACCATGATTATCGGCATGTACGGCTTGCCGTCAAGAGCGACGTTCAGCTGATTGCCTTGCTCGACTTCCTTCCGCGCGTCGAGGATTGACTTCTCCAGGACGCGATTGCCGATTGAAAGAGCGACGACTTCGAGTGACTTGAGAATCGGCACGCCCGCGTTCGTCATCTGCGCGAGAAGCCGGCAGAAGCGCCCGATGCCGCTCTTGAGGTTGAGTTGCCCGAAAACGGGCATCTTCAGCTTGAACTCGTCGAACTTGTAGTGCCCGCGCTCTGTGCTTTTCCACGTCCTGAACGCCCATATCGCCACGCCGACGGCAACTATGATGATGTACCAGTATGCCTTGACGAATTCAGATACATCGACGAGAGTCTGCGTGAGCGCGGGAAGGGGCTTCCCGAATCCCGAGAACATCTCGGCGAAAATGGGGACTACGAACTGTATGAGGCCGCCTGCAAGAAGAAGTGCGATCGAGATGATGACGGTCGGATAAGTCATTGCGCTTTTGACCTTGCCTTTGAGGCGTGCCGTTGCCTGCATGATTGTCGCTAGCCGCTTCAGGATGCCCGCGAACTCGCCAGACTGTTCGCCTGCGATGACCATATTCACGTACATGTCGTCGAAAAGGATTGGGAATGACGCGAGTCCCTTTGACAATGGATCTCCACCTTCAATTGTTTCGCGAAGATGACTTAGGACTTTCTTGAACTCTGGATTCGCACACTGCTCCTCAAGCGTCTGCACGGTCGAGAGAATGGGCATGCCCGCACCGACCATAGATGCGAGCTGACGCGTGAACGGCACTACTTCGGTTTTTGCGAGTTTTCTTGAACCTTTGATCTTTGGTGCGTTTGCCATCTTCTATCTCCTATGCTGACTCCTGACTCCTAACTCCTGACCCCTGACTCCTGACCCCTGACTCCTAACTCCTGACGCCAACTCCAACTCCAACTCCAAGCTCCAACTCATGACTCCTACTCTCCTCCCGTCACCTCGAACGCTGCCTGAAGCGAAGTGAGACCAGCGCGGACCTTGATCATGCCCGCTTCCTTGAGCGTCACCATCCCTTCTTCTAGCGCAAGCTTCTTGAGAAGATCGGCATCGCCGCCTTTTTCTATTAGCGCGCGGATCTTCGGCGAGATAGGCAGCACTTCCATCATTGCGCCGCGTCCCTTGTAGCCGGATCCATGGCACTTCGGGCAGCCGACGGGACCGTAGACCGTGGCTCCTTCGAACGGCTTCGGGTCGACGTTGTTGATCTTGAGCATCTCAAGGTCTACATCGACGGGCTGCTTGCAGAAGGGGCATAGTTTGCGATATAGTCGCTGGGCCTGCGCGAGAATGAGCGACGACGCGAGCATAAAGGGCTGTATGCCCATGTCGAAAAGACGCGCAACGACGCCGCATGCATCGTTTGTGTGAAGCGTGGACAATACGAGGTGGCCCGTCAAAGCGGCCTTGACGGCGATGTCTGCTGTCTCGCCGTCGCGGATTTCGCCGACGAGTACGATGTCAGGGTCCTGACGCAGCACGGAGCGCAGAATCCCGGCAAATGTAAGGCCCTGTGCGACGTTCACATGGCATTGGTTTACGCCGGCAAGCTCGTATTCGACAGGATCTTCGGCTGTCACGATGTTGACGTTCGGCTGGTTCAAGTCCTGAAGACACGAGTACAGCGTAGTCGTCTTGCCTGAGCCCGTCGGCCCCGTAACTAGGATGATGCCGTGCGGTTGTTCGATGGCGAATTTCATCGCCTTGTATGCATAGTCGTCAAGGCCGAGCGACCCGAGGCCGGGGGCGAGGTTTGACTTGTCGAGGATACGCATAACGACCTTTTCCCCATGGACGGTCGGGAGAATCGAAACGCGAACGTCGACTTCTTTCTTAAGGGCCTTTACCTTGAAGCGGCCGTCCTGCGGGCGACGGCGCTCGGCGATGTCGAGGTTGGAGAGAATCTTTATGCGCGACACAACGGCGTTGTGGAGGGCTTTAGGCGGAGCGGGACGGTCGACGAGTTCGCCGTCTATGCGATACCTGAGGCGCGAAGTCTTCTCCATCGCCTCAAAGTGGATATCGGACGCCTTTGTCTTGAGGGCCTCGATCATTATCGTGTTGACCATGCGGATGACCGGCGCCTCGCCTGCGGCGTCAAGGGTCGCATCGAGAGCGTCGGCGCTCTTGTCTTCGCCGGCGGTCATCTCGATGTCGCCCTCGTCGCCTTTCATGATGTTTTCCATCGCGAGGGCGGGGTTCGAGGCGTCTTCCTGGCTCTTGAGTCGCTGGAGCGCGTCGTTCAGCTCGGGTGCGGGCGCTACCAAGGTCCATGTCTTGCCATGGGTCCAGCGCGAGACCTCTTCCTGGGTCGGCAGGTCGAACGGGTCTGAGAACGCTATGGCAAAGCGACCGTCGATTTTCATCAGGGGAAGCGCCTTTGCGCGGCTCCATGCTTCGATCTTCATTCCGCAGAGAAGGTCTTGCGCGGGCGTGAATCCCTGCGGAATTGAAATCGGCTGTACTCCAAGGTAGTCAGCTGCGGCTATCGCGAACTCGGCAGGATCTTCTATTTTCTTGATCTCTGCCGCACCGCCACGCCGAACGTGGAACCTGCTTTTAGACTGTGTTACTTCTGCCATTGCGACAATATATAAGCAAGATTCATGCCAGCGTATGGCATGGCATTTGCTAATATATCCTTGATATGGCGGAAGAACCTAAATTTGACGCTCGCCTCGCAGAAGGCGTAGCATATTTTGAACAGATGCTCCAGCTGATGCCGGAGGATCGCGTTACTCTTGAGTTTCTTGTAGTCGCGTATGAACAGCTAGGCAGGCACGAAGATGGCCAAAAAGCTCTTGTTTCACTTGCAAAAATACTGATAAAGGAGCGTGATAACGTCGCGCTTGAAGGGCTTTTGCCTCGGCTTGAAGAGAGTGACTACCCCGAGGCAAAGGCGCTTGCGCTCAAGGTAAAGACGCTTACCGCGCCTGCTCCAGACCTGACTCCTGAAGTCCCGAAGGAAATGACGGAAGAGGAAATGGTCGAGTCGATCTCGGCAATGGCCGTAAAGTCTGAACTTGCGCTTGTTGACGAGCTTGTAGACGGGAAAATGATCTCTGAAGAAGATGCAAAGCACCTGAAGGCGCAGATAGAGGCAACGCCGACGGCAGGCCAGGTGTTTCTCGTTTCCGCACTCCAGATTCTCGAAAAAGAGAATCCAACGGCTTCCGAGAGGTGTATAGCCTATCTTGCCGACAGGCATGGATCCCCGCCTATCCCACTTGCCGCGTTTGAGCCGACAAAGGGGCTCGTCTCGTCATTCCCTGCACATGTGATGCGCATTCGCGGGGCTGTCCCGTTCGCATCGATAGCCAAGGAGGCGCTTGTCGCGGTTCTCAATCCTGCTGACGACTCTTTGCGAGCACAGCTTTCCGCCGTAATGCCGTGCAGGTTCTACCTGGCGCTGCCGTCTTCTGTTGAGGCGGCTCTAGCCAAAATGTATCCTTCTGGAGAGGGGACGACATGAAGGCGCGGCGGGGAGTGACGCTAGTCGAGGTGATGCTCGCGGGGTCCATCGCTGCGCTGCTTACACTCGCTTGCCTCGAGGGCGTGATCGTGTCGACAAGAATTGCCCATGAGAATTCGCAGCTCCTCGCCGCCGAGGCATATGCCTGGGATACCGCATGGAGATGGCTCAACAAGCCTTATGACGAGCTTAACAACTCGACGTCGCCGAAATTCTATCCCGATGCCGGCTATTCTGTTGTGAGTTCGAACGACTGCCCAATGCTGTGCAAGGAGCTGAACGGCGGTGCGGACGCTAAACTGTACGTCAGGGTCCAGCTTCTTTCGGGAAGCGCAGCGCCTGTGCGGCACGGTGATTCAGCAGCCGTAAAGCGGATAGATGTCGACGTTGAATGGGGGCCGTCGACGTCTCGGCGCAGGCTAAATTCGCTTAGCACTACCGGCAGAAGCTTTTCGATACCGGTTTCCGTGTACAAATGCCAGATTGACAGGGGAATATGAGAAGGGGATTCACTCTTTCCGAGACAATGGTGGCGATGCTGGTTGCCGGCATCGTGCTTTTCGCCATCATGTCCACGTTCATTTCGTCTCAGGTCATGATGGCAAACGCCATGGCAGAGTCGGAGATGGCGATTGCGGCAAGGAGCGTGCGCGAGAAGCTCCTTTTCCATGTGTCGCCGACGATAGACGGCGTCCATTACTCCGGTATGCTCAGCGGGACGAATTCCGGGTGGGTCGTGGAGTCTGGCAGCGGCTACGTGCTTATGGGAATGCCGGCACTTGGAACTTCGCTTTCCGATATTCGGCCGCAGTCAATGAGGCTTATCCTCGGAGAGTCCGGCCCGGACAGGTATCTTTTCAACGAACGCACTCCAGACAAGGACAGCCATGCTGGGTGGCTGTGGCCAGGCAGGATCCCGCTTGTGGAGTCGTCAATGCTCGACATTGTGTCTTATGATTCAAGGGGTTCTGGCACGTCTACGAATCCCGCCGACGTGTACCGCGTCAACCTTGACCTGAGCTTTAAGGTCAATGGTCCGAGGAATCGGCCTATCATTCGCAGAGAGAGGGTGGTCGTTCCGCTGATGGGGCGGCTCCAGCCGATGATGGATTCGGCGGGGAGGTACTGACATGAAGACGTTTCGGTGCAGTTCCGGTTTTGCGCTTGTCTCCGCGATTGTGATGACGGGGGTTGCCGCCATTTTGATCGCCGGCGTCATTGGCTATGTATCCTGGACGGTGCGGACTGCGGCAATCTACACTGGCCGCGACATCTGCCGGCTTGCGGCCCAGAGCGAGATCGAGGCGGCGAAGACGGTGGTCAACACTGCGTTCATTAGGTCGATAGAGCGCTCGGCGCGCATCATCGGCGGCGACACGATTGGCTCGACGTCGGTAAGCTCGTTCGACTGGTTCGAGGCCTATTCGAGTTCGACGGCAAAGCGGACAATCGGAACGAGAAACGTCGTCACGCTCGACTATTCAGTGACGAACATGGATTGTGTCGTCAAGGTGCGCATTGGCGCGGTGGAGCATACGGTCGGTACGCAGTGGGCCAACGTGACATTTGTCGCGAAAGCCGAGCGCACGGTGCTAGGAACCATCGGCGTTTCAGCGACAGTCGTCGAAACGATCCGTTTCGCGCAGCAGCGATCGAAGGTATTCAACAATGCGTACTTTGTCAACAACTACGGCTGGTTCCAGGGCACTGGCTGCACCGCGAACGGCGACGTCCGTGCGAACGGAGACATGTACCTCGACTCGAGCTGCAAGGTGAACGGAAAGGTATATGCGGCGAGGAACGAGGAGCTTGGCGTTGACGGCGACATCACGAACTATGGCAAGATGGACACATACTCGACATACAAATCTACGGCCTACGGCACCTCGAACGCGTCACGCCCCCTCTATTCAGACCCGAATACCGGGGGAACGAACGCGGGTGGGTACGAAGCGCCATCGACGACGCCAACGACGGCCATGCTAAAGGCGCGCATAAACGCGAATGAGGAGCTTTCGGTCGAGATGCCGTACATTGGCGACCTCTCGTCGCCGTCTAGCGACTACCGGCAATGGGCAGCCGAGCTGCACGCGGCCGACTCAAACATGTCCACGATCAAGCAGGGCGGCAACACCATCGCCTCAGTGTACTACGATGGTGTCGGGCCGTCGGGCGACGTCACTCTTGCCGACAAGGGCGCGCTAGTGCTCGTCGGGACGCAGTCGAAACCGATAGTAGTGAACGGGCCTGTAATAGTAGAGTCCGACGTAATCATCAAGGGCTATGTGACCGGGCAGGGCACTATCTATTCCGGGCGCAACATCCACATTGTCGGCAACATCCAGTACGTGAACCCGCCATCCTGGAACAACAAGTCGACGCAAAACGCGAACAACTCGTCGAAGGACATGCTCGGGCTCATGGCGAAGGGCAACATCGTGCTCGGCGACTGCACGCAGGACAGCTGGCTCAGCTCGATCAAGACATATCTTTCGACGCAGCCCTACGTCCAGCAGTACGCGTGCGACACGACCGACGCCAACATCGGCTATCCTTCCACCTTCGGCGGCAGCTACGCCACTGTCGAGAAGGTGTCTACTTCCGATTCCGTCGCCGCGACGCAGATCGAGGCAAGCGCAAACCCCGGCGGCAGGGATATCGTCGGCTCGAACTACCAGTTTGGCAAGGTGCGTGAGACGACGGTGACGCTTGATACTGGGCACTACGAGGGCACTGGATGGTCGCGTCGCTGGGTGGCAGACACCGAGATTCGCCGTGAAAATGCGTACGACCGAAAATACTACGAGACAGTCTGTGCAAACAGCGAGATTTCCACTCGCGCCGAGACTATAACCCGCGTAGACGCAGTCCTGTACAACAACCACGGCATTTTCGGGAAGACCGGCA
>JAFYQC010000159.1 GCA_017547265.1 Kiritimatiellia bacterium
AGGACGGTTTATCGGGTCATCAGGGCGGTTTATCGGGTCGCCAACACTATTTATCGGGTCTTTTACAGTCTCGCTTGCCATCACCTTTGGAGTCTGATCCGAATCATGGGAACTCATTGCAAAGCGCCATGCGAACGCCGTCTCATCCACTCTTTTCACGGAGACGCCGAATGCGGTGACGAGCGAAAAGTCGAATTCTGCCGGAGCATTTCCGTTCGCGGCAAGGCGACGCTGCACTTCTGCAATACCAAGATTATATGCGTTGACGTAGCCAAGCACCTTCATCGCTTCGGCGATAACCGGGTTTCGGTAATCGCTGATGTTCGGAAAGTTCTCAGGGCGGGCGCGACCGTAGAGGAAACCGTGGTTCAGAATCTCGAGCGAGTTTGCAAATTGATAGATGCGCACAGGTGCATTGCCCTGATAATCGCGATGCATGATAGCATTCATCGCAAGTTCGCGGATTGCCCATTTGGGATATGTTGTCAATGTCTCCTCGCGCATGGCGGAGACTTTTACAGGATACTTCCGCACAACCGTCGCTTCGAGAAAAGGCTCTATCCTCGGCAGGGACAGGACAAGACATTCCTTGAATGCCATTTCGTTTACCACGCCGCTGGCCTTGTCTTCACCTGCGAATTCAACATATTGAACGAATGCACCCGGGAAGAACTTGCGAGGATCTTTGCCGAATAGAATAATCGCCGCATTTGTCGGCACTCCGTAGGCGCTGTTGTAGAACCTGAGTGATTCCAGCTTGCGCTCTACCGGGCGGTTGTCAACGGCCAACGCGCCGACATCAACGGCTTTGGGCAGATATACATTCTCGAAAAGGTCGAGATGCAAATCGTCAAGGGTTGCGCCAAAGCACGGCCGGGCGTCGAAAGAAGCGAAATGACGCGCCTTGCGCTCCGCGAGCATGGTCTCCTCGTCCAATGTCGCGATATCGCGTCTCGGCCCGTTTCTTATCCATGTTCGCCCGCGATATCTGACTGGCGGCTGAAGCGAGGGCAGAACCTCGACAACAATCACATCTCCATCGGGAAAGCTGAAACCGTCAACCGAAATTGAAGGTATGGGCAGAATGTTTCCATCCGAGCGGAGCGCGGCGAATTTCTGCAGGAGCTCGTCGGTTGCCTTCAACCCGTTCAGCGAGCCATCGTTGCGGACACCTATCAGCAAATATCCCGGCTTTCCGGTATCGGGCATGTCGTTGGCAAACGCGCACACCGCCTCGCCGAACTTGTCCTTGTCGGTCGTAGAAACAGTCCGCTCGACACGAAATGTTTCCGTGGTTGTCAAAAGCTCTTTGAGTTCTTCTTTCGTTATCATATCTTCACCTCATTCCTTAATTCCGCATTCCTCATTCCGCATCCCCATCCCCATACCCAATCCTGGCGAGGATGGCGGCGACGCTTTTCTCGGCGGCGGCGGCTTCCGCATCGATTTCGCCAAGCGACCTGCCATAGCGCTCGGCGAGAGTGGAAATGCGCTCTGTGAGTGCTGCCGTAATTGAATGGAACAACTCGAAAATTCCGTGCCTGACGGTTTCCATCCACTTGTCGTCTATCAGAAGCGACTTGATTTCTTCGATGGTGAGCTGCGGATACTTCGCCTTTTCGAGCGCCTCGAGTTTTGCCTTGGCATCTTTCAAGAACTTTGCGGCGGATTTCTTGCTTTTTTCGAGTTCAGCGACCTTTGCCGACACTTCGGCCTCGTCATCGTCTTCAGAAACTGCCTCCAGATACTCGTCGAGTTCGGCCTTTGCCGCTTCCAAGGCTGCTTCGGCCGAGGCCACGGCCTGCGCCTCCTTGTCGAAGTAGCGCGCGTCAAGCAGCGTACGCGGGATGAGCAGTCCGTCCCACCCCGTTTCCGAGGTCTTGATTTTCCCCGTCTTCTTGTTCTCTGTCTCCTTGTAGAACTTCTCGATTTCGCGCCCCGCGTCCCAGCCCGAATCGACAAGAATGTACACGTCGTCATTCATGGTGTCCGTCCAGTACTTGAGCAGCACTTCGTAGATATCGAATGTATCAAAGAGCTTGAGACTGGAAAAGCGTTCCATGATGACGGCAGCGGGGGCGGATATGAAGCGCTTTGCGTCCGTGCGGTCGTCAATATCCTCGAAAACGGGCCGCTGTTCCCGCGCCCACGCCGCAAACGCCTTTGACACCCTGTCGGAATACATGGCGAAACTCGGAACGCCATGTATCGTCGAGCGGATCTGGCCGTCCTCAACTGCCAATGCTTCGTATCCCTTGCGCAGTGGTTTGAAGAGCGACTCGCGCAGGCCCGGCAGGGCGTCCCAGAAACTGGAGAGCGCCTCGATGTCCGCCGTTGGAATGCCGCCGTTGAGATGCGCTCCGACATCCTGCACGTCTTCCCGCACGCCGGAATCGATGTAGCGCGACATGCTGAGGTTGCCGTCGTTCTTGTCATTGATCTCGTTCCACCCGACAAAACGGGAATAGTGCGGCTCGTCCTTTTTGCCGCGATAGGTGGAAATTATCTTCTCGATGTCGCGTTCGCGCAGACGGTTCTTGTTGCCATCCTTCACGAAGCCCCGCGAAGCATCGATCATGAAGATACCCTTGCGCGATTCAGTCCCGGCCTTGGCGATGATCATCACGCAGGCGGCGATTCCGGTTCCAAAGAAAATATTGGACGGGAATGCGACAATGCCCTCAATCAAGTGTTTTTCGATCAAGGATTTCCGTATCGTCGCCTCGGCATTACCGCGCGAAAGAACTCCGAGCGGAAGAATGATCGCCGCCCGGCCATCGCTCTTGAGAGACTTCAATATGTGCATCACCCATGCATAGTCGCCATTCTTCTCCGGCGGCATTGCGCCATATCCCTCGGAGCGGCCAAAGTCCTTGTAGCCGGAAGTCCAGTTCTTGAGCGAGAACGGAGGATTGAGAACGGCGAAATCAAATTTCTTGAGTTCCTGTTCGCCATCCTTCGTCTCGACAAACTGGGGGTCTGAGAACGTGTTGCCCGTCCGGATGTCTGCGTTCGCATAACCATGTATGACCATATTCATATTGCAGAGTCCGGCAGTCGTCTGGTTTTCCTCCTGGCCGTAGATGTTCACTCTGCATCCGGCATCGTTTGCACATCTGATGAGAAGCGAACCGGAACCGCAGGCGGCATCATAGACGCTCCAGCCTTCCTCCCTGGGCTTTATTTCGTTTATGCCGAGAATACCGGCGATGGCGCGTGACGGTTCCGCCGGGGTGTAGAACTGCCCCTTCGACTTTCCGCTGTCAACAGCAAACCGCTTCATGAGATTCTCGTACACGTCACCAAGGATGTCGTCCCCCGACGCCTTGTTCTTCGAGAAGTCGAATTCAGGGCGGCAAAAAATTGTGATGAGTCTCGAGAGCTTCTTGACCATCTCGTCGCCCTTGCCGATTTTGACATCATCGTTGAAGTGGACGTCCTTGATCATTCCGCTCAACTTCGGGTTCGCCTCCGCCAGTTTTGCAAGCGCCTTGTCGATATCCTCGCCAATGCTAAGGGAGTTTCTGAAGGTCTTGAAGTCGTCGAAGCTGCATCCTTCCGGCAGTTTGATCTGGGCGTATTTGCGTCCCTTGAACTTGTCGGAGATGTATTTCACGAATACGAGGGTCAGGACATAATCCTTGTACTGGCTCGGGTCCATGCCGCCACGAAGTTCATCGCAAAGTTTGTAAAGTGACGCATCCATGTCGTTTTTCTTAATGGCCATGGTGTTTTCTCCTTTCGTTATTTCCTCTATTCCGCATTCCTCATTCCTCATTCCGCATTCCGCATTCCGCATTCACAATGAGTGCATCCGGGGCATACTCGTCAAAGACGCTCGCGAGGTGCGACTTCGCGTCTGCAAGATCTTTCTTAAGCGACAGCACTTGTGCAATACGTTCGCGGCACTTGCGTCCGATTTCACGCTGCTTTTCGAGAGGAAGATTGGGAATCGGCAGCGATTCCAAGTCGCGGTAGCTCAGCGTCCTCAATGTTCCGCCAGTTGCATGGCAATCAAGGTAGCGTTGCGCATACTCGTTGTCTAGGCATGCCTTGATGTAATAAGGGTCGCACTTTTCTTTATCCACGCGAACAATCAGGACATTCGCGTTAGGGACAATGGTTTTACCTTCTGGAATCTCAATCACGGCAACACGGA
>JAFYQC010000160.1 GCA_017547265.1 Kiritimatiellia bacterium
CCATACAAGCATAAGTAGATAGCCGAAAAGCTCCACGCTCTCCTCGATAAAGCGACCGAAGCTGACAGCGTCTGCGACGCCAAGCGTCTGCCATACAGCGGCCCGTCCAAGCGACTGCGAGACAAAAAGCAGTAGCGCCACACCACAGGCAAAGAGCGGAAAACGCCGGGAACGTCGCATGGTCTTCAACCCAGGATAGACAGTCTTGGCATAACGCACTGTCACTGCCACGAACGTTACAGTCACGCCTGTAAGCGCCCATGGCCAGATGCATGCGCCAAACGCTCGGTTCAGCATGAAGTCTGCCTCTCTAATGGCCATGTCAAGGAAGAACGCCGCGAGCAACGCATGTGCGCCACGCCCTGACTTCAAGCGAATTGCGCAAATCGTCATGAGCACGCCGCACACACCAGCAATCGCAAGTCCCGCGCATTCTACGAGACCGTTCTCCGCACATGCCGTACCAAACACGAAGATGTCTGCCCAAATTGCGGCGCCAGCCATGACCGCCGCGAGAAGCGGTATGAGGACGTCAAGCGCAAGCCCGAGCCACACGCGGCGGCGGGCGGCGCGAACACGCGCATCGTCGCCATATTGCATGGGTCGGAACGGTATCGGATCCACGTTCGGCGAGGCAAGGGCGGCGAGCTGGTGTTCTGTCTCTTCTGGAGTAACCGACGAGTGGACCACGTTGGAGCGTCCCGTGAGAGCCCGGAACGACCTCTTGAGCGCATATACATTCGCATCTACCACAAGCTCGTGCCCGCATGTGTCGCGCTCGCGCTTCCATACCGGCGAGGGATCTTCGACAACTATGACGCGAAACGGCCCCGTTCCGCACTTTCTTGCCTTGTTGCGCCAGATGCGCCAGCTACGCCAGCCGTAGAACGCCGCAAGGTTTGCAGCGAAATGCCGCTTCGGCCACGTCACTTCAAACGACTGCAAGACTTTGAACCGCGCCGAAATTTCTGCGGAGATACTGTCCTCGAATGCACGCGCTTCCGACCACAGCACAAATAGAAATCTATTTCCCATACTCACGCTCGCGGCTTACAAGTTGCGCAAGCTCCTCTGCGTTTGGAGTCTTTCGGAAATAGCGGTAGTTGAGTACCCAGCACGACGGATGGCGTCGGATCACACACTCCAAGTCGTGAATGCATTTCTGAGTAAACCCCCAGATGTCGCGGGCGTCTTCTGGACGATAGGAACTGACAACCTCGCAGCGCCAGCGGCCGTCCTTTAACGGACGGCTCCACGCTATGACCACAGGTGCCTTGCCCTTCGCCGCGAAAAAAGCAGGCGCGGCCGAGACGGGAACGGGGCGACCGAAGAAACGCACCCATATTCCGCCGTTCTTCGGCTTCACGACCTGGTCGACGAGTAGCCCGAGCGACTTGCCGTCCTTGAGCCCCTGCATCAGCGGACGAAACGCGCCGTCTGCATGGACAATCTCCTGCCCAATTGAACGACGAGCCCTCATGAGAAGATTCGTCATGCCGCTTGTGCCGATGTCCTTTGCGACCGACATCATCCGGTGGCCCTCGAGGAACGCGAGCTGCGAAAGTATCTCCCAGCAGCCAAGATGCGCCGACACGGTGACAGCGGGACGGTTCGCCGCGAGAAACGCCTTTCCCTCCTCGCTCATCTCGCCAGCGGCGGCAGCGCGCGCCTTCGCGTTGCGGCAGGTCCAGAAAGCATGTCCGACAGTCCTCGCCATGCTGCGGTAGGAACGGCGCACGATCTTATCTGCACCGACTACGTCGCGCCCATAGATGACGCGCAGGTTGGCGAGAGCAAGCGAACGCCCGCGCCTGTCGAAAAAGTACATAATGCCGGCGGCCAAGTCGCACACGGCGAGCATTGCGCGGCGAGGCAAGGTAGAGAGGACAAGGTAGCCGAGAAAGACGCCCACCCACTCAAGCGGGAGGCGCAAGGCCCTCAAAATCCTCTTCTCCCTACGATGCAGTCTCATTCGGCTCCAGCAGAAAGGAATAGTATGAAACAGACGGCTATGACGACAAGCGCAAGCGCAACAATGGCAAGAAGCGCAAGCGCGAGCCACCAGCCGTGTGGAACGGGCAGCGCATGGCGACTTTTCTGGCGCGACTTAGGAGGCGGCGCGACGGGAAGCCGTATCTTGCCAGACGACGTGCGCGGAAAAGGTGCACCGCGCACGACAACGCGCTTGATGCGCTTGTAAAGTGGCAGAGCCCTGTTTACCGCGGCAACTGCGCCGCGGACCTCGGCCTCCGGGATATCCGCAAATATCTCGGCCGTAACCGTGCGGCTCTCAGATTCGCCGGTCACTACAGCCTCAAGTATCCCAGGGCACGAAAGCAGAAGCCCCTCAAGCTCCTCTGGCGCGATCTTCTTGCCAGACGATAGGACAATCGTGCGCTTTGCCCTGCCAGTTATCCAGACATATCCGTCCGCGTCTATACGACCGATGTCGCCAGTCTTGAACCAGCCGTCCGGCGAAAGGACTGCGGCAGTCTCCTCAGGCGCGCGATGGTAACGCAGCATCACGTTCGGCCCGCGTACCATTAGCTCGCCCTTCTCCGACACTTTCGTCTCGACGCTCGGGAGAGTCGAAACCTTTCCCGCGCTTCCGCGACGCGAGGGCTCGCCGCACGGCGCAAGCGAAAACAGTGCGGATGTCTCGGTGAGACCGTACCCAGTCAATACGCGTATGCCGAGCGCCGCAAGGCGGTCGTCCGTGCGCGGCGAGATCGGCGCGCCCCCGACAAGCACCCACTTAAGCCCCATTACGCCATGCTGCTCGCACTTCGCCGCGAGGATGTCGGAAAGAGCCGGGACAAGAAACGCAAAGTCCACGCGGAAACGATTCACTGCGTCGTATATGCGCCTAAAGTCGGGGCAGACGCCAAGCGCGACGCCGTTCACAAGCATCAAGTAAGTCACCGCAATACCGAAGATGTGGTGGAGCGGCAGAAGCATGAGCGAGCGGTCTGTCATGCCCATCTGCAACACCTTGCTGCCCGACTCCGCGAACGACTCTATCGCCGCAAGGGTAAGCTCCGCCCCGCGCGGAACCGTCGTCGTCCCACTCGTAAAGACCATCGTCGCGACAGTCGGGGATCCGTCCTCCTCGGCCCGCTGGGGGCCTGGTCCGTCCCAAAGCGCGAACGCCTCGTCCGAATGCCCGCCCTCCATGAAGCTGTCGGCGGCAAGCGAGCTGAACCCGACGCGCAGGATGTTTGGCATGCGGCGCGCAACCTCGAGCGCCTTGTCGCCGTGAAGCGACGAATGGGCAAGCGTCTTCGCGTCGACAAAAGCAAGTCTTTCGCATATCTCGTCAGCCGAAAGGTTTACGTCAAGCGGAACGGCGCACGAGCCAGAGAGAAGGCATGCCGCGTGAGCGACAATCCACTGGTAGGAGTTCTCGCCGAGAATCCCGATCTTGGCACGAGGGCAGTACTTCCCGATTGCCCACACTACGGCCGCGATGTCGTCGGTGAACTGTTTCCACGAAATCGGAACCGACCTGTCGCCAGACGCTACGAGAAACGCCGGGGCGTTTGGCCGCTCGACACGAAACTTCCTGAACGCCTCGAAAATCACGAGTAGATCTCCTTTGCCCACTCGTATTGCTCGGAATGGGATTCGCCAGCCGCCGTCTCGACGAGATAGCGAACGACGCGACACGCATCAAAGAGCCGGCGGTACTTTCGCATCCCAGCCGCCGCGACCACGCGCCTCGTCTCGTCGTGGGTGTTATACCAGGATATCCTCTCCACAAGATCGTCAGGCGCATGGAAATACACGGTCTCGTCCTTCGTGAAGAAATCCTGCATGGAATTGCCGTCGTACTGGAATGTCAGGATGCCGTTCGCCATGAGGTGCGTAATGCGATCGGAAGCATACCACTTCCAGCCCTCGAAACGGTTAATGGAAAGCCCCATCTTCGACGCAGCCAGCGCTTCCTCGTACGCGCGGCCTACGACAAGCGGACGCCCCATCCCGAAGAAACCTAGTCGCACCTTGGGGTCGATCTTGGGGAGAAGCTCCGCGAGAAGCGCCTTGCGCTGGTCTGCGTCGGCAGGCCGCCCCGCGAAGAAAAGGTCGTACTCGAAGTCAGTCTTAGCGGAATTGTCCTCGACCTCGAAAGACGGATCGCTCGGGTTCGGATAGAATCCGACGACGTTTTTCCCGGTCGTCCACTCCTTTAGCTTGTCGCCAGCCGTCGTGACGAATATCGCGTCGCACGAATCCATGCGCCTGCGAATCTGCGCGCAGCAGTGCTCGGTCTCGACAGGGTCGCAGTTGATGTGGACGATCCTGACGCCTGGTGCGGCCTCGCGCATCGCGAAAAGCGTCTCGTTCGCAATGTAGTCGCAGTGCGCGACGAAGACGAAGTCGGGGCGCCAATTGCGCACCGTCTTGAGAAGCCGATCGTTCATCATCTTCGCGCCAATGCTGCGCATAAAACCGAGCGGCGCGAGAAAGCGCGCGATGTCGCGCTCGGAAAAGGTCAGAACCTGCCAGCCGTTTCTGATCGCCCCTGCAGCCAAGCGCATGTCAATGCCGCTTCTCCCGTTCCCCCAGTGACGGATCAGGAAGTTCCCTACGAAAAGAATGCGAGGCGATTTCTTCATTTCGGCATTTCTCCGTGAAGTTCGCGATAGATTGCAAGGGTCTTTTCGCACATCTTCGCCGTCGAGAAGTCCGCGCGCACGGACTCTACCGACGCCGCGCGCATCTTGGCCTTGGCCTCGGCCGACATCTCGAGCATCTCGTCGAGCTTTTCGGCCATCGCCTTTGCGTCGCCCGGCGGAACGAGAAAACCGGTCTCGCCGTCCTTCACCGTCTCGCATGCGCCGCCGTGGGCGGTTGCAAGGACGAGACACCCGGAGGCCTGTGCCTCTGGAATCGTGCGCCCGAACGCCTCGGGTTGCGCCGAAGAGGCGTTCACGACGATGTCGCTAAGCGCATATACGACCTGCATCTCAGACGTGTGGTCGCGGAAGACCACTCGTGTCTCGTCGGGAAGCTTGCCGGCCATAGTGCGAAGACTGTCTGAATATTCGGTGCGCCCCTGGTCGGAGCCAAGTATGAGGACGCCATACCGATGATTTCTCATCATCCCAAGCGCCTCAATGAATATCTCCTGCCCTTTCCAGCGGGTGAGGCGCCCTGGGAGCGTTATGACCGGATAGTCCTTCTCAAAGCCGTACTGGTTCGTCTTCTTCGCCTCCGCCACGTCGCGTGGCACCGCATCGGGACTAAAAAAGCTTGTATCCGCGCCACGGTGAACGAGCACGATCTTTTCTGGATCGACGCAATCGTATGTATCGAGAATATGCTGCCGCACGTAGTTCGAGACGGCTATGGTCCGCTCGCCCTTGAGCATCACGCGGTTGTATGGGACTTTAAGAAACTTCGGGCTTGTGCCGTACACGCCGTGGAAAGTCGCCATCCACTTGACGCCACACTTCTCGGACGCCCACTTTACCGCCCATGCAGGAGCACGGCTCCTGACATGCATCAGAGTAACGCCCTCCGCCTTGCAGTATTCTGCAAGTTTTTTCGCGCAACCGCGCAGGACAAACGGGTTTTTCCTGTCGAGAGGGAGCGCAAGATGCTCTACACCAAGGTCGTCAAGAGCGTGGACAAGCCGTCCGCCCGCGCTTGCGACGGCATTGGGGATGCCAGCGTCCGTCAGCGCGGTGGCGATTTCAAGTGTGCCGCGCTCGACGCCGCCCTGTTCGAGCGCCGGAAGAACCTGTAGAATCTTCATGCGGCAGGTCTTGTCCGTTGTCCATTCATATTTGGTGATATTATACCATAATTGGCAGGCGCACGACGAACCCATCAAGCCAATTTAAGACACCGCCGACAAGGGCTTTTTTGGTATAATATATAGCCAATGCAAAGAACAGTCTATTTCGACAACAATGCCACGTCGCCGATCGCTCCTGAGGTGAAAGACGTCATGCTGCCGTTTTTCGGCAAGCTCTACGGCAACCCGAGCTCGATGCACGCGTTCGGCGGGCAGGTGGCCAAATTCGTGGACAGGGCGAGGGAAGAGGTAGCGGCGTTCCTCAACTGCTCGCCAGAAGAGGTCATTTTCACTTCGTGCGCCACAGAGTCCGACAACTCCGCGATACGTGGCACGGCCGACTGGTTTGGCAAGGACCTCAAGGTTATAACGACGGCAGTCGAGCATCCCGCGGTTCTCCAGCCCGTCCGCCGCCTCAAGGCGCTCGGTTTCGAGACGGTGGAGCTTCCGGTAAACGGCGTCGGGCAGATCGATCTCGACCAGCTTGCCGCGGAAATTGACTCCGCGAAAGCCGCGAACCGCCCCGTCCTCGTCTCGACGATGTGGGCGAACAACGAGACTGGAACCGTCTTCCCAATCGAGAAAATCGCCGAAATCTGCAAGGCGCGCGGCGCGATCTTCCATACCGACGCGGTGCAGGTCGCAGGCAAGATCCCGGTAGACGTTAAGAAAGTTCCCGTCGACATGCTCGCTATGTCGGGCCACAAGTTCCACGCGCCCAAGGGGATTGGCATCTTCTACGTCCGCAAGGGAACGAAGGTCAAGCCCTTTATGCTCGGCGGGCATCAGGAAGGCGGTCGCCGCGCGGGGACGGAGAACGTCCCCTACATCATCGGCCTTGCGAAGGCGTGCGAACTCGCGCGGCTCGGAATGGCAGACGAGGCGAAGAAACTTACGGTGCTAAGAGACAAGCTCGAGGCGGGGATCCTCGCGTCCTGCCCAAATGTCCGCGTAAATGGCGACAAAGCGCACCGCCTCCCGAACACGCTGAACGTCTCGTTCGAGTATATCGAAGGCGAGGCGATCGCCTACCGCCTTAGCGACATAGGAATCTGCATTTCGACAGGTTCCGCATGCGCGTCGGGCTCTCTCGACCCGAGCCATGTCATACGCGCGATGGGCGTTCCCTTCACCGCGATCCACGGTTCGGTGCGCTTCTCGCTCAGCCGCTATTCGACTGAAGCCGAAGTCGACTACGTGCTTGAAAAGCTGCCGCCCATCATCAAGGGGCTTCGCGACCTCTCGCCTTTCGGCCCCGACAAAGACGTTAGCACATTTCAATAATTAAAAAACATCATGAAAAAATCATTGTCATTGATTGCAATCGTAACCTTGGCGGCTCTTTGCGGGTGCCGCCGCGAGGACATCCGCGAGTTCACAGTTGAGATGCCGTCACTGACCGAGTCCGACAGGCAGAAGGTCGTCGACGCTTTCACAATCCGCAGCCCTGGTCGTCCGCCGCGCGTCTACGAGGGCATTTTCACCGATTCTTTCAAGTTCGACTTTGACAAGAAGACGCTGACGATGAAATACGACTCGATGAAGATCGCGCAGACAAATATCAGGATGCTCATCGAAAGCAAAGGCGTCGAAGTCCTCTTCCCGTCCAATACGACTGGCGTCGCCGGTTATCTCGACGTCAAGCCGAAGTCCGTCGAAAAATAGTCGCGCTACTTCAATAGCGCGACTGCGTGGACGACGATGCCCTTCCCGGCGCCGACTGCGTCCATTCCTTCGTTCGTCTTTCCCTTTACGGAAATCCTGCCAATGCCTATGCTCATAAGCTCGGCAAGCGACGAACGGATAAGCTCGACGAACGGTCTCAGTTTCGGACGCTCGCAGATCACGGTGGCGTCGATGTTCTCGATTGAGTAGCCGGCACCACGAAGCTCATAGACGACACTTCTAAGAAGTTCGCCGGAGTCGGCACCCTTCCAGCGGTCGTCGGTGTCGGGAAAATGCGATCCAATGTCTCCAAGCGCAGCCGCCCCGAGAAGAGCGTCTATCACGGCGTGAATAAGAACATCGCCGTCAGAATGGGCCTTAAGGCCGTCGCACTCCGGAATGATGACCCCGCCGAGAACAAGGGGTTTCCCGCTCTCGAAGAGATGTGAATCATATCCAAAGCCTATGCGCATGAGGAGTTAGGGGTCAGTAGTCAGGGGTCAGGGGTTAGGGGTCAGGAGTTAGGGG
>JAFYQC010000161.1 GCA_017547265.1 Kiritimatiellia bacterium
GGGACACAATCGAATAGATAGAGAGCCTTCAGCGCCTCAAGGTACGCATTAGCCGTCTCCTTGGACAGGGAAACCCTGGCCGCCAGCTCGTCGACCGCAAAGAACTGTGCCGAATGGGAGAGAAGCCATATTGCCGCAGACTTGAGAACGGCAAGCTTCCTCACCTCGGTGACATCTTTTATGTCCTTCGTCAGAAGGTCGTTCAAGTAAGTCTTGAACCAGTCGCGGCGTTCCTTCTGCGAAAAATCCAGCGGCTCTGGATATCCGCCGCGAAACGCCAGTTCAATCGCCCCCCTCTTGTCGATTTCGGGATATTCGCTCTTGAAGTTCCTGTCAAACGCCACCGACAGGAAGCCATGCCCGTTTCCATGCATCTCGCCAAGCGACAGGGTACGCAGCCGCAATCTACCAAGACGACCGGCAAGGGAATCACGCACCGCCTTGACAAAGCGCAGATTGGAACTTCCGGTAAGCAGATACTGTCCTCTCTCATCATTCTCGTCAAGCACCATCTTGATGGCATCGAGCAACTCCGGCACCTTCTGCACTTCGTCAATCACGAGTGTCTCCCCTTCATCATGCTTGACGAATCCCTTTGGGTCATCGGCAGCTGAACGGCGGATTTCCTTGTCATCCATCGTGTAACGACGAAATCTCGGCCATTTGACCATTTTCGACAGTGTCGTCTTTCCGGACTGACGGACGCCTGTGAGGTTCACACCTCTACGCACGCGCATCATCTCCAGCAATCTGCTTTCAAGCCAACGCCTTACCATAAATCCTCCTTATCTTACTTTTCGCAGCGCATAGTATATCATTTCTAAGATTAAAAAGTAAAGTAGTGCCCGTAAAAAAAGCAAGATTCATAAAGGCAAAAAATCAAGGTTAGTCACTTTGCGCTTACGCGCTCTGCACTCCTTTTCAGCGTTTGCAATGGGGACTCAAAACTGCCAATGGCCTGAAAAATCAGCGTTTCGCGGGGTCTGTCCCCGCCAATTCCTTTGCGGCTAAAATCCCTTCCACGCCTCGTAGTAGCGGTCGCCGAGGATTTTCACGGACGGCCCGTCGAAATGGTGCTGGTCGAGGTTCTTGAGCCCCTCCGACGAGACGCAGGCGCAGTTCGCGACGCGCTTCGCACTTTCGCGGATGGCGGGGTTGATCTTCGCCGCATGGTCGCCGTCCTTGCGCATCCAGCGGCCGATCTCGCCGACAACCACCGGGACGCTCTCCCCGATGCCTAACCGCGAGCGGAACGCGGCGATCATGTCGGAGAAGCCCTTGGGATAGTATTCCATCAGACTTTCGGCCGACGCCTTCGCGGCGTCCGTCTCGCCCTGGTGCCAGAGAATCGCGACAAACTCGCCGTTCGCCTGCGCCGCCTTCGCGCGCTCCATGGCGCGGCGGAAATACTCGCCCTTCTTTCCCTTTTCGGCGGGAACCCACGCGGAGAGCGGGGAGCCGCCGACGGCGCAGGGGACGAGACCGAGCGTCTCGCCGGGATGGTCGGCGAGATATCGGCGCGCGAATTCGTCCGCCGGGCCGGTGCCGCAGTATTTGCGGTCAAAGTGGAACGGATTCGTCGCCGCCACCCACTTGTTGTCGCGGTTCAGCTTGTAGCAGCGCTCGATCGGCTTGCGGAGTTCGTCCGTCACCGGCGCGCGGCCTGACATGTTGCTCTGCCCGATGAGCAGGACGAGCTTCATGTCCTTCGGCGCTTCGACTTCCTTCTCCGCCGGATCGCGCGCGGCTTCCGCCGTCCCCTCGTACGCGGCAATCGATTCGGCGGTCGACATCGCCGCCGCGTTCATCGCAATCGCCGCTATCAGAAATGCTGTCGCTATCATGGCAATCCCCTTTCGCGGCAGAAGTATAGCAAATCCAAAACCCCGCCACCCTACTCTGCGGGGTTATTCAAAATCGCAGCTTGGAACCGTCGGTGCGGCAGGTCGCGAAGAAGAGACGTCCGCCCTTCTCGCGCCCGAGCGCCTCGACTACCGGGGAATCAAGCTCGACCGGCGGGAATACGACCACCAGGTCGCCAGCCGCCTCCGCGGCGCCGATCGCCTTCACGCCCGCGCCGAACGCGACCATCGACTGCGGACCGAGAATCAGCGATTCCACCTCGACGTCCGTCAGCGGATCGAAGCCGCGCTCCTTCATGATACGCATCTCCCAGCCCTTGCGCGTCTTGCGGAAAGACTCCACGCGGCGGCCCGGGTTCATCGGGATGGTGATGTTCTTTGACGAGTGGATGTCCGCGCCCCTGTCGTTTTTCTTCACGCAGTCGATGACGGCGAAGTTGGCCTGGATGACCCGGCCGTATTCGTCCTGCAACACCCGCATGCGCTCAAACTTGAACCAGTCGTTGACGACTATCTTGCCGTTCACCTCGACCTTCGCGATACCAGGCGTGTATGCCTCGCCGGGAAGCGTCGTCCAGTTGAAGCCGTCGGGCGAGACGAGTTTCCAGGCGACGCGTCCAAGCCAGTCGTTGACGATGATATGATACTGCACCTCGTCGCGCCAGAGAACCGGGTCCTCGAACCGTCCCGCGACATCGGGATAGACGCTTCCCTCGCTCTTGCGGACGAATGGCTTAAGGCCGTCCTCGCTGAGCCAGATGCCACCACCGCGACACACGGCAAGAACACTTCCATCGGGGCGCGCGCAGAACGAGAAGTTGCTTTCGCCCTCAATCATCGTCTTTCCGTCAAGGTCGAGCAGCATGCGCTCGTATGTCCACGGCCCGCCAATCTCCTTCGCGCGATAGAGCATCGCCTGGCACGGCTTGCGGTCATTGACGCAGTAAACGGCCCAGCTTCCGTCCTTGCAGCGGAAGAGCTCTGGATTGTGCCCCTTGCCAAGAACTTCCACAACCTTGAAGTCGCCATCAGGCCGACTGGACACCGCATGAGCGATCTCGCTGTGCGGCCAGAACATATGCCCCCTCGGTTCGCTCTCCTTCCAACGCGCGACAAAAAGATGGTAGTCGCGCCCAATCTTCGTGATGTTTCCGCCCCAATAGGAATATCCGGCGTCCTCGATTCCATTGCGGACATCGCGCGGCTTGACATTCTCCCCACCCCAGCAGTTGGTAGTCCAGCCGTTGCCAATCACAGACGCGGACTCAAAGCGATCCATAAACCTTCCGCCTGGAACAAGGCTCTCCCACCCAGCCGGACGCGGCCTCTCAACAATCTGCGCAACGGCCGCAAGCGACACAACTACGGAAACAACGGCTACCATCCCTCTTGTCTTCATTCTCATTCTCCTACACAAATTTTTTTGTGTCTTTCGTGTATATGGACTTGTAGAGATTGCCGAGACACGACGTGCCGAAAATGATAGGTGACAACTTCTTCATTTCGATGCCCTTTCGACACCTATTATAGCACTTATCAAATCA
>JAFYQC010000162.1 GCA_017547265.1 Kiritimatiellia bacterium
CGTCCGCCCCGCCGAAGTCCTGGTAAGCGACGTGGGGATTAAGGACTGCGACTGAACCCATTCCTGCGACAAGCGCAGACTTTACGCCATGACCCGAACCGGTGACCGCAATCGTCGAGAAGTTACGCAGCTTGTTCATCGCGCATGCGCGGCGCCAAGCGTCCCACTTTACGCTGCCATAAGTAGCCGCCGTCTCGTGATAGAGGACGACATTTTCGCCAAGGAGGCCCTCGAACGCCGGCTGCACCGTCTCTATGTCGGCGCGCGTAGCAATCACGACCTTGACGCCCTTCGAGGCGAGTGCGGAAACGAAGTTCTTGAAGGACGCGGTGACCGCCTTCGGCACCGCCTCGTTGAGAGCGGCCTCGAACGCGGCGGCAAGATCCTTGGCGGCCTTTGCCGCGGTCTTCTTCGTCTTGACTATGGCGAAATACTCGGCAAGAGCTCCCTGGTAATTGCCCCCGGCAAGGTGCTGGGCCTCTATGCGCTCGTCGAAAGGTATCTTGTCGAGCGCCGAAAGGAAGCGCTTCGTGACGGAGAAGAGAAGCTCCGCTCCATCCATAGCGGCAAAATCGAACTCGACTATGACACCCTTCTTGATGCTTTCTGCCATAAAGACCTCCTTTCCCCGGGGGAGACTACACAGACCGGACGATTACTTCGCGGTGCGCTTCTTGCGCGGCTTGGGCTGGCCAATCTCGGACAGCATCTTGCGGAACGAGCCCTTGCGAACGTTGAAGGGCTTGCCGCCCTTGATGCTCGGGAACTCGCATGCGCAGATCTTGGCGCCCTTCCTCTCGTCGGGACCAACGACGCCGCTCTCGCCAGAGAGCGCGCAAGCAACGGCCTTGCGGGCGCACTTCTCGATAAGCTTGAGGTCCTTCTTGCAGGGAGCCGCCGCACGGGCGAAGTACCCCGACTTGAACACCTGGACCTTCTCTGCACCGAGAATCTGGCCAAAGCGCTTGCCGATGTACTGGCCGACGTTGACCTTGTCGAGCCGCGGATGACCGAACGCGTCGGTCGGCACCTCTTCGCCGCGCTTCGCCATCTCCTTGATGATGTCCTTGACGCCTGCGCCTTCGGAAACGAAGATGTTGACGGAATCCCACTTGTCCATGATCTTCCTGAGGCGCTCGCCCTCGGCCGCGAAGTCGATCTTGGACTCTGGCACATAGACGGCGTGGACGTCCTGGCGCTCGGGCGTAAGCAGGAACTCGGGCACGAACTTCGTGCGCTTGAGCATCTTGCGGTAGCACTGCGCCGTCTTGTAGGTGAGCCAGCCACAGTTGCGGCCCATGACCTCGTGAATCGTGAGAGCGCGCGGGTTCGCGCTGTTCTCCTTGACGACGTTCATGAAGAACTTCGCGCCCTCCTCGGCCGCCGTCCAGGCGCCGAGCGACTGCTTGATCGGGTCGACGTCGTTGTCGATCGTCTTGGGAAGGCCGACTACGATGAGCGGATAGTTGTTGGTGGCGAGGTACGCCGCGAGATCGGCCGCGGTAGTGTTGGTATCATCACCGCCGATGGTGTGAAGGACGTCAACGCCGTCCTTTACGAGCTGGTCAGCCGCAACCTTGAGGGGATCCTCGCCCTCCTTGACGAGACCGCGCTTGACGCAGTCCTTGACGTTCGTGAGCTTCACGCGGCTATTGCCAATCGGGGAGCCGCCGTGCTTCGTCAGGATAAGCGCGTTCTTGCGGACTTCGGGCGTCACGGACACGGACTCGCCCTTGAGGAGCCCCATGTAGCCGTTGATGTAGCCGATCATCTCGACGTTCGGCGCCTTCTTGGTGTATTCGTCGATCAGGTAACCGATTGAGGAACTTAGGCAGGGAGCAAGACCACCAGCCGTCAGAAACGCAACCTTCTTCACTTCTTTCGCCATGTTTTTCCTTCTTTCTTTGATTCAATCACAAATTACAACTTTTTCGCAACGTTTGCCGTCTCAATAGCGGCCTGCATCGCTGAGAAACCCTTGTTGCCCTGCTTGGTGCCGCAACGCTCGACCGCCTGTTCAAGGCTCTCGGCGGAAACGACGCCGTCGATTACCGGAACGCCGGACGAGACGGAAATCTCGGTAAAGGCCTTTGCAGTCGCCTGGTTGATGAGGTCGGCATGGGCTGTCGCGCCCTGCACGACGGCGCCAAGGCACACAATCGCATCGGGCTTCGTGGCGGCAAGTTTCGCCGCGACAAAGGGAAGCTCATACGCACCAGGAACCCTGACGAGAGTCAGGTCTTTTTCAGAACCGCCCATACGGATAAACGCATCTTCTGCGCCCTTGACGAGCTGTTCGACGAGAAAACTGTTGAAGCGGCTTGCAGCAATCGCGATTTTAAGCCCCTTGGCCGACAACTCACCGTTGATTTCTTTCATTTCCAATACTCCCATTTGCAAAATAGTGCGGATATTGTATCAAAAGTGGCGTATACTGTCAAAGCCACGACATGAGCAAATGAGATTTTGTACGACAAAAGGCCGCAGCGAACCGCTGCGGCCTTCCTTTGAAAC
>JAFYQC010000163.1 GCA_017547265.1 Kiritimatiellia bacterium
AGGGCGCATTAGAAACGATTCTTTGTAGGAGCCAGGCATCGACTTGAGCGACCGATCCCAGAACCCTTCGGCATAGTCGCCGTAAAGCGGTATCATCTCGCCAAATGTCGTCTCAGGTCCGTTAAGCCGTGGCCATCCCGTGCGCGTGTACATCGGAACATCATATCCCGTCTTCACGGCAAGCGATTTGAGCGCCTGGTAATAGGGCCACGGCCCACGGCTCTCGTTCTCCAACTGCACGCCAACCACAGGTCCACCGTTCTTCCAAAGATGCGGCTCGACTTCAGGGAAAAGCCGCGTCCAAAACTTCTCCACTTCCGAGAGAAACTGCCGATCGCACGAGCGAAGACGCTTCTTCCACTTTCCGTCACTCCCCTTGAACTTGTCAATCAACCAGTCAGGGAAGCCACCTTCGCGGCATTCACCATGCGCCCACGGACCTATCCTGACGACGGCCCACATCCCCGCCTTGCGGACTTCTTCCAAAAACGCCGAAAGGTCGCGGCTACCAGAGAAGTCGTACTCGCCTTCCTTCCATTCGTGGTGATTCCAGAAGACGTAGGTCGAGACGATGGAGATTCCGCCGTCTTTCATCGTCTTGAGCGACGCGGCCCATTCGCCGCGCGGTACGCGAGAATAGTGCATCTCGCCCATAAGCGGGATAATCGCCTTGCCATTGAGCCGCAGGCACTTGGACGTCACCTCAATCCTGTCGCCATTCGGCGCTACATTCGATCCCTGCGTAATCGCAACCTCACCCAACGAAAGCTCGCGACATTCGCCCGCTTGTGAAGCTGCATCGGCGAAGGACAGCACACGCACGTCTTTCTGTTCCTTCATCCAGGCAAGATGCTTTTCAAGTTCCTGTGGATTCTCCCACGCGTCATATCCCCTCGCCATGCCATGGATCATGAATACGAGCCATTCGCCCTTTTTCTTCGCGGACTCTACGAGCGCGTTCATCTGATCGGCCGTCATCTTTCCGCCCGCGCCCTTCTGCCGCATGCGCATCGCGCGAAGCCCAGCTTCTTTTGCCAGCGCCTCTACGTCAGAACCGTCCGCGCCTTTCTTCGTGTTGAACGGCGAAGCGAAACTGACGCAATCAACGCCCGCGTTTTCCTTTAGCGCCACCTGGTTGCGCCTAATGTCGTCAATGATTCCGTCGCGGTTCATCTTCGCGTACTTGGCGTGCGCCCAGCCGTGGCTTGCGATCTCCATGCCGTTTGTCGACATGTCGCGTATCTGATCCCACGACATGACAGGCGTATTGCGCTCCGCCTTGTTGCGAATGCCGTTCGGGTCCCCAACCCTTGAGCCGATGATAAAGAACGTCGCCGGAAGTCCCGCCTTGCGGAACATTGGATACGCGATTGTGTACTGGTCGGCAAGCCCGTCGTCGAAAGTGTAGGTGACAACGCACTTCCCCGCTTCCGCAGAGACACCCGCGAGCGAAATCATCGCCGCGAATGTCACAACACCAAGTTTCATGCAGCTGTTTTTCATGGCTGCACACATTATACCATTACCCGCACACTTGCACAGTACCCGCATGGGTAGATATAGTGCGACTCACTCGTACTTGAACCAGTCGAGCTTAGTGCCGTCAGTGCGGCAGGTTGCGAAGAAGAGACGACCGCTTTTCTCGCGCCCAAGTGCCTCCACGACTGGGGAATCAAGTTCGACCGGCGGGAATATCACTACGAGGTCGCCAGCCGCCTCGGCAGTGCCAATCGCCTTCACGCCCGCGCCAAATGCTACCATCGACTGAGGGCCGAGAACAAGCGATTCAACGTCTACGTCAATCAGCGAGTTGAAGCCGCTCTCGGAACGGATACGCATCTCCCAGCCCTTGCGCGTCTTGCGGAACGTCTCTACGCGGCGGCCAGGGTTCATCGGAATGGCTATATTCTTTGAAGAGTGAATGTCCGAGCCCCTGTCGTTTTTCTTTACGCAGTCGATAACGGCAAAGTTAGCCTGGATGACACGTCCGTGTTCGTCCTGCAATACCCTCATGCGCTCATACTTAAACCAGTCGTTGTCGACAATCTTTCCGTCGACATTGACCTTTGCGATCCCAGGCGTGTATGCCTCGCCCGGAAGAGTCGTCCAGGAAAATCCATCCGGCGAGACCAGCTTCCACGCGACGCGCCCAAGCCAGTCGTTGACGATGATGTGGTACTGCACTTCGTCGCGCCAGAGAACGGGATCCTCGAACCGTCCCTCGACATCGGGATATACGCGCCCCTCGCTCTTGCGGACGAACGGCTTAAGCCCATCCTCGCTGAGCCAGATGCCGCCGCCGCGGCACACGGCGAGAACGCTTCCGTCGGGACGCGTGCAGAACGAGAAGTTGCTCTCGCCCTCGATCATCTTCTTGCCGTCGAGGTCGAGCTGCATACGCTCGTATGTCCAAGGCCCGTTAACGGCTTTCGCGCGGTAGAGGTGCGCGCGGCCCTTCGCATCGATGCAATAGACGGCCCAGCTTCCGTCCTTGCAGCGGAAAAGCTCGGGGTTGTGCCCCTTCCCCAGCACCTCCACGACCTTGAAGTCGCCGTCCGGCCGGCCGGACACCGCATGGGCGATCTCGCTCTGCGGCCAGAACATGTGCCCCCGCGGTTCGCTCTCCTTCCAGCGTGCGACGAAGAGATGGTAGTCGCGTCCGATCTTCGTGATGTTGCCGCCCCAATAGGAATACTCGGCGTCCTCGATTCCGTTGCGGACATCGCGCGGTTTAACGTTGTCGCCACCCCAGCAGTTGGTAGTCCACCCGTTGCCAATCACAGACGCAGGCTCGAAGCGATCCATGAACCTTCCGCCAGGAACGAGGTTCTCCCACCCCGCCGGACGAGGACGCTCAACAATCTGCGCCACGGCCGCAAGCGACAATGCCACGGAAGCAACGGCTACCATCCCTCTTGCTTTCATCGTCATTCTCCTACACAGATTTCTTTCGTGTATTTTGTGGCTCCTAGGTTCCGTGGTTCTACATCCCAAGCTCGCGCCAAAATGCCTCTGGCGCTTTCGCGTTCGCGTATGCTGCGTTCTTGAGAATGCGATGTGGCGACGCGGTGTTCAGCGCAACGGCATCAAACCCGAGGCGATAGGCGTATTCCACCGCAGGCGCGGCGGGATCGAGTCCGTATCGGCTGCACAACTCAAGGTAACACGAGCGGAACGCAAACGCCGCCGCGTCCTTTTTTGGATCGGCCTTGCGGTAGTCGAGCATGTCCGAGCCGATGAGGAATCCGCCGTTGAAGACCGCCGAGTCGATAAGAGTCACGCCCGCCGTCTTCAATTCATTTACAAACGATATAAGCTCCGGCGGATGAACGAGAAGCGTCGGTTGGCAGGCGAACATCACCCAATCAAACTTAACGCCGTCGCGCCACAGCATCTCGATGACGCGCCAATCCTTTGAGCCAATTCCGACGGACTCCGCCTCGCCACGTGCCTTGAGCTCGAACAAAGCCTTGTAGGCAGCTTTTATCTCACGCAGAGCCGCGGAGAACGCAGAGTTTTGCCCATCTCCGCCTCTCACCCCTGCTAGGGCATCCGCTTCGCGGACAGCCTGCGGCTGGGGGATACGCGACTCCGCGTGAGCCAAGTATTCGTCAGGATCGTGGACGCTCACCAAGTCAATCGGGAAGCCGCCCAGCAGGTCTTTCGCCTCAGCATGGCAGCGCATTATTCCGTCGTACGAAATGTCCTGCATGGCGTCATACTCCAGCCCCTTCCACGCGCCCGGCTCGAACGTCGGCTCTTCGCCAGGATTGAGCCGCCTCGACCTGCGCCAGCCGAGCTTGACGGAGATCGTCAGGTCGCCGTTCTTCTTCCCGAGCGTCTTGAGCGCCTTGCCAATGCACTCAAGCGACAGTCCCGCGCCGTACTTTCCCGCCGAGTCGATGACGGGACGCTCGAACGCCTTGAACCACTCCGCGGCGATGGCGACTTTCGTCTCCATCGGTATGGCCTTGTAGAGATTGCCGAGGCACGACGTGCCGAAGATGACCGGTGTGAGTTTCATAGTTTGTAGAACCTCCTTGCATTGCCGCCCATCAGGGCATCGTGCTCGCCTTGCGAAAGACGCGCGGCAAACGAATCCACGACGCACCTCCATTCAGCGTATTCCATGTGCGCCGTTACGACAGGCCAATCGCTGCCGAACATCAGACGATCCGCACCGAAAGCCTCCAGCGCCGTTTCAAGATAGGGCGAAAAATCGATCTTGCCGACTTCCGTGACAAGTCCAGAGAGCTTGCAATAGACGTTTTCCCTTTGGGCAAGCTTGCCAACAAGTCGCTTCCACGACGCGAAGTCGCGCGGCTTGCCGAAATGGTCGAGGACAAGCCGCGCGTCATCGGGCAGCGAGTCCACGAACTTCAAGACATTCGGCAAGTGGCGCTCGAATACGAGAATGTCGTAGGCGAGCCCTTTTTCGAGCAGCGTCCTGACACCGCGGACGAAATCTGGCCGCAAGATGAAACCGTCATCAGGCTCGTCCTGCACCACATGCCGCAACCCAACAAGCTTTGCGTCCTCTGCGTTCTTTGCGGCGAAAAAACTCTCCAGTGTCTCGGCGAAGTCATCTGCCGCGATCGGCAGCCAGCCGACGACGCCCTTGATGAAGTCGTGCCGCGCGGCGAGGTCGAGCAGCCATTCGGTCTCCTCCACGCACTGCCGCGCCTCAACCGCTACGCACGAATCCATCCCACCGCAGTCCATTGGCAAGAAGTCGCGGCGCAGGCAGTCGTCCGCGATCCAGCCGAACTCCGCGTCGGTGTAGTGCCAGAAATGGCGATGGGAGTCTATGACCATTTGACGAGAATCCTAAACACCTTGCCGGGATCAGCAGCCCATTTCTCCATCGCCCCCTTCGCCTCTTCAGGCGAGACGACACCGCTCACAAGACGGTCGAGAGGAACCTCCGCAGATTGCAGATAGCGAATGACCGCGCGGAAGTCATCGGGCATCGCATTGCGGCTGCCGCGTATGTCGAGTTCCTTCTGGACGAAGTACTTGGTCTGGAAAGCGACGTCCGACTTTGCATAGCCAATGCAGACGACGCGTCCCGTGAAACTCACGGCGTCTATTGCCGCGACATATGTCACCGGCGCGCCAACGGCCTCTATGACCACATCCGCGCCCATCCCGTTCGTCAGCTCCATCACCTTGTCGGCAATCTTGTCCTTCGCGGAGTTGATGCCGAATTTTGCGCCAAGCGACTTCGCTATGTCGAGCTTCTCCTCCGAAAGATCCACGGCGATAATCGTGGCACCGCGCCGAACGGCACGGACAACCGCGCCAAGTCCGACCATTCCACAGCCTATTACCACAACCACGTCGTTGTCGGTGACTTGCGCCCGCGACACGGCGTGAAAACCGACGCTCATCGGCTCGATAAGGGCGCAATCGCGCAGGGATATACCATCCACTGGAATAACCTTCTGCCAGGGGAGCGCAATGAACTCGCGCATCGCACCGTCGCGCTGGACGCCGAGGGTCTCGTTGTGCTGGCATGCGTTGACCCGCAGATTGCGGCAGCTGGGGCATACCCCGCAATTAGTGTAAGGGTTGACAGTGACGATGTCACCGACCTTAAACGCACCAGGAACGCCCTCGCCGAGCGCCGCGACGGTTGCACCAATCTCGTGGCCCGGGACTACATTCGCCTTGGCCATCGTATTGCGTCCGAGGAAAGTATTCAAGTCGCTGCCGCAGAAGCCCACGTATGCGAGCTTTAACAGGACTTCGCCATTTTTCGGGGCAGGAACGGGTTCGTCCGTCACGAGCATTTCACCGACATTATGAATATGAAGCGTCTTCATTTGTCTAATCTCCTTATGACGCCTCATATTGTATACAATGGAGTCGATGGCAACCAGTGGAAATAAACGCAACTGATGGACTATTTACGCAAGTTGACTTTCGCGCCAAACGGAAGGCGAAACGCCAAGCGCATGGCGAAACGCCTGCGCAAAGTAGCGTGGTGACGAAAACCCGCTTCGCCTTGCTATGTTGGCAAGCGGCATGGCGGTCGACTTAAGAAGTCGCTTCGCCTCTTCGAGTCGCAGACGTTGAAGTTCGCTCTGGACGGTGACGCCGACTTCGGCGCGAAAAGCGTTCTCGACAAATGTGTGGCTCTTGCCAAGATGAGCGAATATGTCGCTCGCCGTCAGGTTTTGCGACAAAGACCGGCGCATGAACAGCATTGCCTCGTTGACGACTGGCGACGAATAGGTGAAGACATCTGTGGACGCACGCGACACAATGCCCATCGGCGTCACCTTGACGCAGGCATTGCGCGATGCACGCCCCTCGAGGATGTCGTCAAGGAGCTTTGCCGCGGCTCGCCCCACGTCAAACGCAGCGTTGTCTATTGACGAAAGCCGTGGATGAGTGAAATTGCATACGAGCATGTCGTTGTCGACGCCGAGGATTGCGATGTCCTCGGGCACGCGAAGACCTTCTTCCCTCGCCGCATAAAGCGCCTGGAGCGCACGCAAATCGTGGCAGCAAAAAAGAGCGCAAGGTCTCGGGAGCGAGCGCAACCAGACGCGAAGCGCCCTTGCGTCGGCAGCTCGCAGGGCAAGCTCTTCACGCAGGATGACGCGCTCATTGAACCCGTCCAACACCTTGGACGGCGTTCTGTAGGAAGCGCATTCGTAACGGCGCTCAGACAGCGCGGCAGCATATCCGGCGCGTCTTTCGTCGGAAAAGAGTATGCCGTCGTATCCGCAAAAAGCGTAGTTCGCGAAGCCGCGTTCCAGAAAATGCTCCGCCGCGAGTCGTCCGATCGCAGCGTGGTCCGGCAGCGCCCGCGCAAAGCCGCGGCGCGGCTTGCGGTAGAAATCCGCGATCACAGGAATGCCGAGACGGGCGAACTGATCGGCACGGGCATCGTCCATGACATGCGCGATGAGTCCGTCGAGCTTGCCGAGCCGTCCCTCCTCGACCATCTCGAGACGCCAGTCGTGGCGCACCTCGGTATACGCGGCAACGCCCTCGCAGAAGCCGCGTCCGTAGGCGCGGGAGCGGTTGAAGAGCAGACCTATCCTCTTTGAACTCACATCTTGAACCCTACGGAACACACGTCCAACATTTGTACGTATCATACCAAACACGTGCGCCGCGCGTCAATGATATGGGCTAAATGCGTGCTCCTCAAAAACCGTAGTGGTGAGTGTAGATGAGGTCGGGAACGACATCGGCATCAATCGGTTCGGGCGAGGTGTTGTAGACCTTGAACGAGCCCTTCATCTTGATGTCCTTCGGCGACTTGAGCCCCGACGGACCCGACGCCTTGCCACCATAGCCCGCAACCGCCATGTTCTCGGTGAGCAAGACATGCCCTTCGACATTCTCGAAGCTCACATTTCCCGTTCCCGATTCAAGAACAAGACCGCTCCGCGCAAGGTTGCCGGACTTTGGAACGTTTCTCGTCGCCATCGCCCATTTGACATTCGTGCGGTTGCCGGGGAATCGGTAGTCGTCTTTGTGCATCGCCCATTTCCCGAAACTGTTCATCTTCGACTTGCCGGGAACGCCTGTGAGAGGACCGTCCCCGATCCAATCAACGCGATCCACCCGATCGCCCTTCGGCATGTCGCCATCGTCAATCGCCATGACCGTCAGTCCAAGTTCGACAAACTTAGCCCTCTCGGCGCATGCGTCATTCGGTCTCAGGTCATACTCAATGACAATCTTCCCCTCTCCGTCTCGACCAAGAGCGATCGTTCCCTCGATACAACACAGAGGATCGTCCTTCAAAGCATAGCGAACAGGATACTCGAGGAAGTTCGCGGCATTCGTCGAAATGCCAAGCACCTCAGGCAAAAGAATGTAGTCGGCGCGAGCATACGGTTTCTTGCCGCCCATAGTCTGAATCGCCTGGCACATGCCCTCTTTCCGTCCGACGCGAAGATAGATGAGGTTTATGATGTCGTACCAAAGCACCGTAACATCTTGCTTGGGAGCCGGCGTCTCTGATTCGGGCGCGACTGGACGAACATCCGAATAGAGCGCCTTCACAAGCCAATAACCATCCTTCGGTGTCCCGTCGCCATAGACGATACCGTCCGTCGCCCTGTCGCCCCACGAGTCGATGAAGTGCCGTGCGTCGATATAGTTGCCCTGCAGCTCGCGCGGCAGATCGCGGCGGAGGTCCTTCGAGAGCTTGTGATTGGGATAATTCGTTCGCGTGAGCGAAAGCTCCTTCTCGAACGCCTCGCCGCTGTCAGGATGCATTATAGACTGGTCAATCCACGCCCAGACACATCCGCCCATCCACACATCGGGGCGTTCCTTCATCCGGCGGTAGCGATCCTCGAAATCGTTGAAGCCGTTTCCACAAGCATGAGCAAATTCCGTCTGGATAAGCGGCTTCGTTGCGTTCTTCTCGTACTCGCGCATATTCTCTGGGCTTAAATAGTGGGGCGCTATGAAATCGACGTCGCGCTCTGGATGATACAGAGTCTCCTTTCCTTGGCTGGATCCGATCTGAGGGAGCCCCCTCGGACGAGTCGGGTCTTTCTTCTTCGCGTACGCGAGGACGGCCTCAGTATTCGAAGTGAAGGTGTTTTCGTTGCCGAAGGTCCAGAAGATAACAGAGGCAAAATTCTTGTCACGACGCATCGTCGCTTCCGTGCGCGTCAGCAACTCGCCGCAGTAGGCCCTGTTCTTCAGATACTCCGCGCCGCGCGAGCCGAACGGCACCTCGTCGATGACATAAAACCCCATCTCGTCGGCGAGCCTGAGAAAATCGGGCCCGAACGGATAGTGCGCCGTCCGTATGCAATTGACGCCCGCCTTCTTCATAAGCGTCATCTGCTTGCGGCGCTCGGTCTCGGTGATGGCGCGTCCGAGAACGGGGTCGATCTCGTTCCAGGCGACGCCGTTCAGGAACGTCTGCTTCCCGTTGATTTCAAGGTGTCTATCGACAAGACGAACGATACGGAGTCCCTGCGGCTCGGCAATGCGCTCGATCTTTTTGCCCTGAGCATCAACGAGCGTCACAACGAGCGTATAAAGATAAGGATCGTCGGCCGACCAAAGATGGGCATTGGGGACGATGCCGGAAGCCGAGATGCTCTTGACAGGATTAACAGGATTTACAGGATTGTCGGGAAGAGTTCGCTCAAAGTCGAGCGCGTGAAGTCCATTGTCGTCAACAAGCGAGACATACACCTTCTTCGCCGTGCTCGCCTTCTCGTCAAAAGCGCCAATATCTACCGAAACCGACATTTCAGCCGACGAACCTCTTTCTTGTTTTTGGACAGGATTTACAAGATTACCAGGATTCGATTGTTCATCTTCCAATCCTGTAAATCCTGTTAATCCTGTCAAAGAAACAGTTCTGAAAACGATATCCTCTATATAATCGTTCGGCACGGTAAAGAGCTCGACGCTCCTGAAGATGCCCGCAAGCGCCCAGCAGTCGTTCGTGTCGAACAGCCAGCCGTGCGCGCGCGTCATCACCTTGACGGCGATCGTGTTGCGCCCCTTCACGAGCTTGTCGGTGACATCCCACTGCGCGAGGTTGTAGGCGCTGCCCCAGCGTCCGACGTATTTGCCGTTGAGCCACACCTCGTAGCCGAAAAGAACGCCGTCGAAGCGCAGGATTACGCGCTGACCCTCCCACGACGGATTCCACCGGAAGCGCCGCACGTAGAATCCGCTCATCTCGTCGATCTGGTTTCCGTACTGCGGGTCTTTTAGCCCCTGCGTCTCCCAGTTGCCGGGAACGGCGATATCGTCCCATTCACGCGTATCGTATCCGGGCTCGTTCCACCCCTTCATTCCGTCGGGCGTGTCGAGTCCCTTGACGAGCTTGAACGCCCAGGTTCCGTCGAGCGAGGTCGTAAAAAGCCGGTCGCGCTTCGGATAGATTTTCCGCGCACCTTCGTAGTCCGCAGCAGGGAGATCGGTGCAGCTCGTCGCCGCCGCCTTCCCAGCGTCGTCGTCCATGCCCGCCGTCCACTGTCCGCCGGCGGCTGCCACGGCGTCAAACGCAACACCAAAGACAGCGACCAGACAAATGATGTGCCTAAAGTTCATGTTCACCTCGGCAAATATTGTAACACTTCCCAAGACGCGACACTCTACCCCATGGGGTAATGTCGGCGAATCGGCGACAGCGTCACTTAAACGGGTTGACGACGGCCATGCCTCGATAGGTCTGATTGGGATTTAGGTCTTCGGTGACGATTTCATGGCAGCCGATCTTCTCGGCGGCCGAGACGATCAAAGCGTCATAGAATTGAATGCCGTATTCCTCCTTAACCGCAAGCGCATGGCGAACGAGGTCGATGGTTACGTCAATCTCAAGAAGCTCCCGGAAGTAGTCGATAAACCTGTCAACGGATTCCCTGTCATGATGCAGCTTGCCCAACATAGTGTTGGCAAATTCCGAAAGAACCTGCGTCGAGATGCATCCGTCGTGGTTGACCTTGATTGAGTGCGCCACCACCTCGCGAGCAATTCTACTTTTGCGTTCGTCTTGATTAGTCGCCGCGTACACTAGAATATTTGTGTCGAAGAATCTCATGTTCCCACCCTAATCTTTATCTCGCGATGGCCGTCGCGTTCACGGTCAAACTTCCAACCCTTGGGAACACTAACGGCATGGGTCCGAGCAAATTCAATGAATTCGTCTGCAAGCCTCTTGCGACGACGGCTAATCTCCGCGCACTTCGCCTCAAGGCACTCGCGCACGTACTGGTTTAAGCTTGTGCCGTTTTCCTCGGCCCACTCGCGCACTTCCTGCACGATTGCGGGCGGTATAGACAATGTAATGCTCATTTTCACCTCCTTAACGGAATACCCGTCCTACGTTCGCACGTATTATATCAAACCCGTGTACCGTGCGTCAATGGTATGGACGGCTATATATGATGGGTCGGCTGTCAAGATTCCTGACAGCCGACCCATTCTAACGATGTCAATACCGTTATTGGAAGCTAATGGCTTAATACACCATAAACAGCATCGGGCGCTTCGTGCTAAGCGTATAGACGGTGTATTCCTCTTCGCCAATCGTCTCAGTGCCCGTGCGCACCGACTTGCCAGCAACATGCGTCTTCACCGTCTTGTTCGCGCTAGCAGGAATCTTCAGCGTGCCGCCATCGAGATACGTGTCGCCCGTGTAGGCCGGCGCCGCCGAAAGAACAAGCGTTCCCTCGCCCTTCTTCACAAGGCCGGCCGTGTTGGAGGCGGGAATTTCTCCAATGGTCACATTGTTGGTGATGAGCAATCCAATTGGTGCGGTCGTCGAGTCTACAAGTTTCGCGGCAAAATCGACCATGTTTGTTGTGGGGTCGAAGTACGCGTCATTACCCAAGAAGGTTATTCGCTCATTGGGGATCGCTGATTCCGTCCTCGACGAGAACACACCGCCAAAGACTTCAAGACGGCCAACACCAGATCCAGAGAACGCCAATGTAGCAGAGCCAACCTTTTTGATATGACTTCTATGTGTTGCTGCCAACGCACCAGTGAATGCACAATCTTGATTCAATGCACCTATTTCAAGTGTATTGTTATACTGCTGATATATCGTTATACGCCCATTCAACGCCCCGAAATAGTAGTGATATTTATCATCTGTTTTGTATGTGTTCGACGATGTCCCAAGGAATGCGCTATCACCCTTACTTTCGTTGGACATCCAAACATTCCAAACGGCATTGGAACTGGAGGACTGCGCCGCCATGAGCCTAAGCACATGCCGTGGAACGCCGTCATCCTGGGCATTGACCGTTCCCGCAAACTCAGTCCAGTTGCCATGGAATCTAACTCGTGACCTTTTCCCGATTGTCGTAATCTCGCCATTGCCGGTAACATCGCCGTAAATATCGATGCTGCCGCCATTCATGTAACTGTTACTTCCCTTCGTTTGGAACTTGTTGCCTGTTCCCGCTATAACAAGATTGTTGGACACCTGTAGATTGGCTTGTTCCCAATCAAAGGTGTGGAATCCTGCATTTCCATTCAACGTTATGGTTCCGTTCCCACTAACGATTCCAGTATGGATAAGCCCGCCGGAAAAGCTCAGATTTCCGTTTGCGACAACATTTGTAACATATACATCGGCAGAGAGTGCAACTACGCTTTCATTGTCGAATATGGCGGAATCATCCCTCCCCGGCGCTTCTGTCGCGGCTGTTTCGTGCATCGCATCCCGCGCCCAGTTTCCGGCGTCGCTCCAGCTCGTGCCATCGCCGCCAAGCGCAGTACTGCCGATCCAATAGTACTTAAAGCCGGAAACCGTGTATTCAGTGCCGGAAATATCATAGATGGCACCATTCACCGTCAGCACATGACCGTTGACATCAATGTCATAAGTGCCAGCCGCCGTTGGCGACCATTCGACATCCGCGAGAAGCGTGACACTGCCGTTCGCCCAGCTGTCGGCGACAGCCGCTGCAATCGCTTCAGATAGTGTAGCATAGGAAACGCCGTTATAGGACGCAGCGCCCACGGAGGCTTCTTCTAGCGAGTCGCCGGAGAAGGTGCGGAAGGAACCAGTGCCGGTGACGGAAACGGAGTTTACGGTCGTTGCGGCCGGAACGGCAGCGGGGAACCAGGCCGTGCCTTCGGAGTCGGTCAGGACTGTCGCGGACGCGGCGGCGGCAGGCTTTACGGAGAAGCGAACATAGCGCACACTCGATACAGTCGCAAAATCGAGATAAAGCGTGAACCACACATTCGTGAGAGTGTCAGCACCAGCGGCATACTCAAGGTTAGTCCAGCCGCCATCGACATACCCCTTCAGCACATACGTGACTCCATCATCGGAATATATAGTAAAAGCGGCCTGAGGCTGCGCGTCGGGCGTCAGAAGTTCATCGACAGCTTCGGTACAAACGTCAAAGGTCAGCGTCTCCATGCCTGTCGCAGATGCAAGCGCAGCGGGCGTGAAGGTCAACTCCTCGCCAGGCGCGTCGATAGCGAGCATCGTCGCTCCGCCGCCAGCATCCTTGTCGGCGACGATCTTCGCCGTTCCGTTCGTCGGAGCGGAGGTCCATGTGCCAGCGCCAAACGTGATGCCGGTCGCCGTGTTCGTGGCGATGACCGTATCTACCGCCAACGCAGTGAAGCTCGCGTCGAACCAGTCGTTCGTCGTGAGCGTCTTGCCGTCGAATCCGTCGGCATTGACGGCAAAAGCGCAGCACGCGGCAATCGCTGCGACAAAGATCGATGCTGTCTTGCGGAACATGGAACCCCCTTTATGGTTAGATATCTCCTAATTTCGATTTAATTTTATCAAACTGCCTCAGGGCTTGCCCTACCCCACAGGGTAGGACAACATGGCGACACGAAACGCCGTTTGCGGCAAACATTGTAAATTGCCTTACCTGAGAATTATCTTGAACGGCGTAGTCGACGGTGCGACGCAGAGGCAACGAGCATCGCCTATTGTCATCACCTTTAGCACCCACTTTGACGAATCAACGCCGTCGGGAAGCGTCAGCGGCAATTCTGCCAACCCCGCCTTCGTGTAGCCGTTGATTGCGGTCGCAGAGGCGATGACATACGGTTGTCCCTTCGTCAACGTCACGCCCGAAGCATCGACCGACGCGATATTGGAGATGTTGAGCGGCGCGTCATACACAATACTCCCCGAAGTCGCAGGCGCAACAATGATGGTGTTGGCTTCATACGCATAGTTAGTGATCGTCGCACCAGAAACGAGATTCGTGTCGCTAAGCGCATTGTAGGAAAGTTCCGTTCCCTCGGGTACGACAAGCGCACCCGCCTCGACTGTCGTCAGTCCCGTGTAGAGCGGCACTTCGGTCAGCGCCAGCGTTCCCTCGCCCTTCTTCGTCAAACCGCCGACGTTGGACGCGGCAAGAGCCGTCGACCAGGTAAGTGACTGATTTTCGGAAACAATAATGTCAATCGCGTTCGTCGAGTTCTTCACGTATGCAGAAAGATCTATCAAAGATTCATCAGTCTGATTCGTGCAGGATTCGTCAAGCGATAACGCACCGCCGTTGAAGTTGAATTCGGGCGTGATCTTCGTGCCACCGCTATAGCCACCGTCGAATTTAGAGACATTGGGATTCGCAAGGTTCAGAATGCCTCCCGTCAAATCCCACTTCGCTATATATGGCTGACCGAGTTCGTTTCCAAACGTCATCGTGCCCGCTCCAACCTTGCGGAGAGTCGTATTGATGTTGCCGCGATCGGCATTCGTGCGGCATTTTGCCGACAGCGAGCACGCAAAGTCCACGCCCTTGCCACCAATCTCGATGACGTTGTTGTCGTGACTGGACTCACAGGCGAAGAAATAGCTCTTGCCTTCATATGTTCCAAGCTTGATCGTTCCGCCATTGATAGTTGACGTTCCGGCCCTGGCAGATTCGTTCTGGGCAACCGAGTCTGGATAAATCCAGCGGGCAAGGCCGCTACCAGCCGTAGCCGAGCAGAATGTCGCGGGACCACGAGTCGAAGACCCGCTGTGAATGATGCATACGCCGGAAAATGCCTCGTTGTCGCCATAGAGCGAAACGCCGCCACGCCCGTCATACACGCCGCCAGTGGTATGCCCCGTTCTGTCAAGACAGAGGTTGCCGGTTCCCGTAAGGTTTCCATAAAGACGCACAGCAGAGGTGCTGCTTGAATTGTCAAGGTTGCGGCAGTGGATGTAGTTTGTCACCGATGCATCGCCCGCAATTTCGATGTCGCCGTACCAAGAAAGGGACGACCCTCCCGCAATTGATGCACTTTCGAGCGATGCACCGCTAAGGACAATCTTTCCACCCTTGTCCGCCTCCGTGCCGAAGCCATAGATTCCCTTCAACATGCCGCCACTCAATGTGACAGTCGCTCCCGATGCCACAACAACGTTGGACGCCGCGACCGTACCTCCAAGCGAAATCATCCATTCATTGCCAACAGGGAACGACACCTCGTCTAGCTCAAGCGGCGCCACACCAGCCGCTGCACCACCAATAGTCCAGTTGCCAGGAGTCGCCCAGTTCGCGTCGACAGCACCCGTCCAAGTGAACGTCTGAGGCGTACGCGTTGCCTTCACCTTGTAGCCGCCTTCGCCGTCCGCCACAACATTCATCGTTGTGCCGACGATGGCTACTGCGGTCGTCACGCTCTCGTATGTTGTTCCATCGGCAAGCGCTGAAATAGTCAGCACTTCTGTCTCGTCCTCCGTACCAGTAAAGGGAACGGTCAACTTGCCGCCGGTGCACGAGAGCTCGGCGATTGTCGTTCCCTGCGGCACGACAAGAACGCCGCCCTCTATTGTCGTCGTTCCGGAATACGCCGGTGTTTTGTCCAGCGTCAGAGTGCCGGAGCCCTTCTTCGTAAGGCCCCCTGTCAACGATGATCCAAGCGCAGTGTTCCAAACATGATCGCGTCCTTCGTCGTCAAACGCGACAGGAGACGTCGACGTGCCGATGGCGATATATGCGGACACATCTTTAGTCACAGCGGCTGCTACGCGCAGAATGCCACCCTCGAACACGATATCCGTTCCCGGATTGCCGCTGTCGTCCCTAACGCTAAGGCCATCGGCGGAAGCGATGTTCAACACGCCTTCCTTGATGTAGTAGCCGTTTACGCCCTTGACGCTGGAAGACAGCACGCCAGTGCCGACCTTGCGGATGTAAGCGCCGTCGTTTGCTCGCCCTGCGGTGCGGGCAATCTGTCCACCCAACACATCATCGCCATTCAGTGCGCCAATTTCCATAGTCACGTTCTTCACATAGGCGTATGCGCTGCTGCTCTTTGAATTCGCCATATACACCGTGCCACTCAGCGAACCGAATTTGTATGTGCCTTCTTGTGTGATAAAGCCAGTATCGCCAGCGCCGCTATTCGCCACCTGCCAGGACATTCCCTCGTGAGTAGCAGTTGTGGAGCGAATGGTAGTGTTGTTGCGCGGAACATTATCATCTACAACAACGACCGTACCCGAGAACCCGCTTGCATCCCAATAAAGCGGATTGGACGACCGATAGCTGTCAAATCTGATCGTGCCGGAACCTGTCAAGGCGCAGTCCGCCGTGAACATGACACCATAGCCATACGTCTTGCCGCCATTATTGCTTACGCTGACTGTTGCATTAGCCGGAATCTCGACATCAACCGAAACAGTTGTGCAATATTCTGTAGCATAGAAGGTGGTTCCGTTCAACATCGTCAGTTTACCGGAGCCGGAGATCGTCTTCGCATGGATTTTTCCGCCAGTCAACGAGACATTGGCATTGACGTAAAGGTTGCTGACGTTTGCGTTAGACGATGGAAGCATGATTGTCGCCGCAGCAGCCACAGTCGCCTCGTCAACGGAGTAGTCCGATGGATACGCGTTCGCCGCCTCGCCGCCATCGGTCAGCGACCAGTTGGAGCCGTTCGCCCATTCGCTGGAGTCGCCGCCAATCCAGTAGTAGGTCTCCGCATGTGCACTGCAAACGCATAGCCCACACGCCGCCACGAGAAGGAATGGAAGAAATCTTGTTGTCTTGTGCATCATGGTTTTGCTCCCTTTTTCGCCGCAGCGAAGGCTCACACCCCCTGCCGACGCACATAGAATAACAAAATTAGGAAATTCCCGCCCTACCCAATGGTGTAGGGCGTGAAAATGCGCTTTCGCAACCTCCGTCAGCGCATATATGGCGTAGAATCAGAGCCCGAAACCGCCAGCGAGGCGACGGAAGCGCAAAAGCGCCTCGAGGAAGTAGTAGTCGCCGTAGTCGAGGGGAACGTCAATCTCGCTGCCAACCGGCTTGTGTCCGACGCCGTGCTTGAGAAGCCAGTCGCCGTTCTCGCCGGGCTTTGCGAAATATGCGTCGGAGCATAGCGAAAGGAGCTGCTTCACAGCGAACGCGCGGTACTTCGCGCCCTTCTCGCCGCCGACGAAAGTCGAAAGCTCAAGAAGCCCCGACGCCATGACCGACGCGGCAGAGGAGTCACGCTCTTCACCAGGCGCGCCGAAGTCCCAGTAGGGAACGCCGTCTTCGGGCATGTTGGGGTGGTTGATCGCAAAGTCGGAGACCTTCTGGGCGAAGGCGAGGTAGGCGGGATCCTTCGTCTCGCGGTACATCATCGTGTAACCGTAGATCGCCCACGACTGCCCGCGGCTCCACGCCGTCTCGCACGAAAGTCCCTGCCCGCGGCGGATTTCCTGCACCGCGCCATGGAAGCCAGGACGCTGGTCATAGTTAAGCACATGGTAGGTGCCGCCGTCCGCGCGGAAATGGTGCGCCATCGTCTTCGTCGCATGCGAGCGAGCAATTTCGTCAAACCGCTTCGCTCCACCGTTCTTAGACGCCCACTCGAGAAGCTCGAGGTTCATCATGTTGTCTGGGATGACAAGGAAGTCCTTCTTCTCGTCGAGCGCACCCCAGCTGCGGATGAGCCCAAGGTCGGGGTTGAAGCGCTTCGAGAGCGACGCCGCAGTATCGCGCAAGAGATCGTCGTACTTGTCAGTCCTGAGAAGACGCCTGGCATTGCCAAACGAGCAGTACATGATAAAGCCGACGTCGTGGTTGTCGGTGACCTTCGAGTTGGGCGCGATGGACTCGGTCCAGACAATCGCCCTGTCCTTGAAGAACTCGTCGCCCGTCGCCTCGTAAAGATACCAAAGAGACCCTGGGAAATGACCTGACGTCCACCAGTAGATGGAGCGCATGTCCGGCTTGCCGCTCTTAGCATCCCAACCATGCGGTACACGACGCTCGCCGTGCGGCTTGTCGCCATGCGGCACAGCTTCCTTCGGATCGCCAGAATTCATCAGCGGGGTCGCAGCGGCGTCGATCGCACGATAGTGCGCGGCGCTTTTTTCAAAGATGGCGGGAAGTTTTTTGTCAAGCTCGACCTCTCCAGGCGAGGCGAGAATTGCCGCGAAGATGAAAGCTGTCAGCATAAATGTTCCTTCCGTTGTATATTGGTTACAGTGGGCATTATATCAAAACGCGGCAATTGCGTCACGCGGGGTTTCGCCTGAGCCGCGCCGCAAACGCGCCGTCGGTTCCGCTCTCGAAAGGAATCGACTCGCGCGATTCTTCAAGCGAGAAGTCGGGGTGACGCGCGAGAAACGCGGCGACTTGCGATTCGTTTTCCTCGGGCTCGTTCGAGCAAGTGGAATAGACGAGCGCACCACCCGGGGCGACGCGCGACGCACAGGCGTCGAGGATGTCAGACTGCAGCTTCACGAGGGCGGCTAGTTTTTCCTCGTTCCAGTTCCACCGCGCGTCTGGGCGGCGACGAAGGACGCCAGTGTTCGAACAAGGCGCGTCGACAAGTACCTTGTCGAAGTGATCTGGTAGGGGCGTCTCGGCACTCGCTACGCTCGGCGTGTTCGCTTCCCCATGGGTCGCGAACCCCCGCAAGGGGCGGTTACCTCCGAGACGACCGCGGACGCCTCGGAGAGGCGTCCCTACCAATGGCAGCTCCGGGATGACTTCGACGCCAAGCTTTAGACGCGCAAGGTTCTCCTCGAGACGACGGCGGCGCTTCGGGTTCACCTCGCAGGCAACGACGGATGCTCCACGCCACGCAATCTGGACCGTCTTTCCGCCAGGAGCCGCGCAAGCATCGAGAATTCGTTCGCCCTCCTTGGGGTCAAGCAGTTCAACCGCGAGGCGAGTGCCTGGGTCTTGCACAATGAAATCGCCTTCTGCATAGCCAGGAACGTCCTCGACGCGCTGCCCACGCTCGAGCTTTACGAAACTGCCGTCGCGCCTCGCAAGAAAAGTCTCGGCGGGTGCGTTGTGCCACGCGCAGAGCCGCGCTGCGTTCTCGGCGCCGAAGCGGCGTTCCCAGCGGCGCACGAGCGCAGTAGGAAAGCTCTCGCGCTCCTCAAGCGGAGCGTCGGCAATCATCTTCTCGAATTCCTCGCGGCGGCGGATGACGTTTCTAAGAACGCCGTTCACCACCTTCGCAATCGACGGGTTTTCGCACGACTTCGCCGCGTCGACCGTCTCGCTCACCGCGGCAAAATCGGGAACGTCGGGCATGTAGAGTATCTGCGCCGCGCCAATGTAGAGAAGCGCCTCAAGCTCGCCCTTCGGCCACTGCTTCATCAGCACGCCGAGCATCTTCCTCAAGGGGCGAATGCGGCGTATCGTCGTGTAGACGATGTCCTGAACGAACGCGCGGTCTGCGCCAGTCGGCAGCATCGACGCGGGAAAGTCCTTCGTCGCGATCCACCGCGCGACGATAAACGCCGCCGATCTGCGGGAGTTCCCCATTAGAGCCGAATCCGCTCCGCGAGCGCCTTAAGGGCGTCCATATCGCCCTTGTGGTTCTCGAACGAGATGGGCTCCATGCCGTAACGCGGAACAATGTGGAAGTGAACGTGCTTCACAGTCTGACCTGCGGCCTCGCCGTTGTTCTGGAGAATGTTGAAGCCGTCGCAGGGAAGCGCTTCCTTGATATGCGCCGCGACCTTCTTGACTCGTGCGATAACGGCGGCAAGAGTCGCGTCGGGCGTATCGAGGAGTCCCTCGGTGTGCTCCTTTGGAATCACGAGTACGTGACCCTTGGAGAAGGGATTGATGTCGAGGTAGGCAAGGACAATGTCGTCCTCGTAGACCTTGAAGCTCGGTATCTCGCCTGCGGCAATCGCGCAGAAAACACAATTATTCTTCATGCGTCCATTATACCATATTTTTGCTATAATCTGCCTATGCAACAAGTGGAGTACATTAACCGCGCATCAGGAAAGAAAGTCGCCGAGTCCGTAATGGGCGACAAGGCGCTTCGCTTTGCGTACGAGACGCTGCTCGGGCGCACTCTCTGGCCAGTCCTCTTCGGCTCGAAGGCGATTTCTGCTTTTCTTGGCCGGCGCTACGACTCTCCCGAGTCTAAGAAGGACATAGCGAAACTCGTCGCGATTCCCGGCTGCCGCGCAGAGGAGGCGGCGAAGCCAATTTCCGAATACTCGTCGTTCAATGACTTCTTCACGCGCCGCCTTAAGCCCGGCAGCCGCCCACTTGGCGACGGCATCACAAGCCCCGCAGACGGCCGCCTAAAGCTCTACCTCGGCGCAGACGCAGACACCCCCTTTCCGCTCAAAGGCGCAACAAAGTCGCTGCGCGGCGTATTTGCCGCGGACGCGCCAAAGGGGCTTTACGACATCGCAGTCTTTCGCCTTGCGCCAGTCGACTACCACCGATTCCACTTTCCCTGCGACTGCACGAGCGAGGGGTCCGTGCGCGTAATCCCAGGCGAGTACCACTCGGTTAACCCGATCGCCCTTCTGCGCCGACCAGACGTCTACGCAGACAACGAGAGGCAGGTCTTGAAGTGCCGCGCCGCGTTCGGAGACTTCTGGCTCGTTGACGTCGGCGCGTTCGGCGTAGGAACAATCGTCCAGACATTCACGGGCGAGAAGCACTCAAAGGGCGACGAAAAGGGATACTTCAAGTTCGGCGGCTCGACGGTGATTCTAGTTGCGCAAGCAGGCGCGATCAAGTTCGACGACGACATTATGAAGAACTCCGCAGACGGGCTCGAAACGCGAGTCCTCTGCGGAGAGCGAATCGGCGTTCCCGCCTGACGGCTTACTTCGAGCCGAGCGAGATAATGCAGAAGCTCGCAAGGAGAATCAGCGTACCCGCGGCGAGGAAAAGTTTCGTCTTCGCGCCAGTGCCTTTCCATTCGCCCGTCGCAGCGCCAATGATCGTCGAGAAGAGAATCGTCGACGCCATCACGATCGCGAAGGAAATGTACTTGAGGTCGCCCATAAGCGGCTCACCCGCCTTCTGGCAGACGAACTGAATCACCCAGATCACGCCGACGAGCGATGCAAAAACGGCATTTCGCAGAATCGGACCACGGTGAAGGTAGTCGCCGAAAGTCCCATTCTTGAAATGCTGCTGGATAACCCACGCCGCCTGCACGACAAAGCCGCCCCAGAGGACGACCATGATGACGGGCATCCCGCGCCACGACCACACCGCACCCTCGGAGATGACACCGGCCTTCACCGCCGCATCGTACGCCGCCTGCTCGATGACGCCGCCGCTCTGGAGCCCGAGGTTCATGCAAGCAGAGCAGACGCCCGAGACGAGCGCGACGATCATGCCCTTCTTGAAATCGAAATCGGCAACCGCCTTCTTCTTCTCTTCCTCGGGAAGCTCGCCCTCCTTGAGCTTGCCGGCGAGCCCGACGAACACGATGCCGAGAAGCGACCCGGCGACACCGGCGAGAACGATAAGCTTGCCAGTCGAGACCGCACCATCGGCACCGTAGATGAGCGTCGACGCCTCGCCGTTCATGATCGGGGGCAGGACGGTGCCCGTCGCGGCGCATAGGCCACAGCCGATTGCAAGGCCGAGCCCAATACCGAGATACCTGACCATCAGTCCCCACGTGAGGCCGCCGATGCCCCAAATCGCGCCAAAGGCGACGCACTTGAAGAGTGTCGAGGCGGGAGCCGAGCCGATAACGCCGCAGAA
>JAFYQC010000014.1 GCA_017547265.1 Kiritimatiellia bacterium
ATAGGTTCCGCTTGACGCGGACCTAAGGCGGCATCCTCGCCATGCTCGCGTCTCGGCGCGATCCCCGCGAACCGTCGCTCCGCGAAATACCACGCTCATTCATCGCTCCTCACCGTCAAGTCTCACTTATGCCGCATGAAGCGTAAATACGCCTTGTCCTCCCCGGCGCACTTCCGCGCTTCACGCGAGAAAATCGTACCTTTTTAGCGAAACAAGGTAAATGTTCCGCAAAGGATTCGCAAATTTGACGCTCTTATGGAAACAACTGCCAGAAGTTGCGAATGAAATATGCAATAGCTAACTCTATTGTGTGAGGAAGCGGGCCGGTTGTGGCCCGTGTCGAGCTGAGTGAGACGACTAAAGTGCCATTCGGCGGACGGGGCGCGAGGCACAATCCGGCCGCATAAGCGCGGGAGCATGGCTGCCGCGACATCCGCCGCATTTTGACAAGTCACTTATGATAGGAACGGTTGTTTTTTTGACAACTAACGTATTTCATATCACAGTACAACAGTTGCTCATTCGACTAACCGATTACTGAACAGAATTTCAGAGTGACAGAGAATATCTTGTTATTTGTTACTGCAGCTAAAGCAGCGACGACTTAAACGACTTTATCGAGCGGAGGAGGAAGGTAGGAAGGAATAGTAGGAATTAGCATGGATATCAATCACACCCAACAATCTTTAGGAGTAAACGCAAGTAATTTTGCATTCTCTTTGTCTTCTCACCCTTGGCCCGGACCGGGTGTGCGCCCTGATGGATTGAATGTGGAAATGATATAATACCGGACGCAAGACGAATGAGGTAGGTGGCAGGTCTCCACAACAAGGAGTTGGCATGATGAACAGAACGGCACTGACGGCAATTGGAATCCTATTCGCGGCGACGGCCGGCGCGAATGTGGCGGACGAGGTCGCGCACGTCAAGCTCAAGGGCTATCTCGGCGAGCGGCTGGACGCGATGATCGAGCGGCATGTGATCGGCACGGACGTCGACTACATCACGGCGGCCTACCGGGAGAAGACCGAGACAAAGGGCTGGTGGCAGACCGAGTTCTGGGGCAAGTGGATGCACTCCGCGGTGCCGTACATCGCCTATGCGAAGTCCGCGAAGCTCCAGGCGTCCGTCGACCGCGGCATCGACCGGATGATCGGTTCGCAGGAGTCGAACGGCTACATCGGAAACTACCCGGACGAACTCCGTTGCGGCGAAGGCTGGGACGTCTGGGGAATGAAGTACACGATGATGGGGCTGCTCCACTACTATGACGGAGAACGGGGACGAGGGAACGGGGTGCGGGCGGCGAAGGCGCTTGCTGCGTGCAAGAGACTGTGCGACTACGTCATTGCCGAGATCGGGCCGAACGGCAGGCGAGGACGCGAGCTCTGGCAGACCGGCAACTGGTCCGGCTACGCGAGCTCGTCCATCCTCGAGCCCGTGGTGTGGCTCTACAGGCGCACGAACGACAGGAAGTACCTCGACTTCGCGACGTACATCGTAAAGGGAATGACGGAGCCGGAGTCGGGTCCGCGGCTTCTCGACCTCGCGCTCAAAGGCGTTTCGGTCGCGGACCGCAACGGCTATGGACAGAACCTCGTCAAGAACGACAGCTGGGCCTACGTCTGCAAGTACGGACGCGGCAAGGCCTACGAGATGATGAGCTGCTACCAGGGAATCCTGGACTTCGTCGAGGAGAAGGTGAAGGCGGAAGGTGAGGGCGAACAGTGGAGTAATCTTCGTCTTGCCGCGATCAAAACGGCGGAAGACATCGTGAAGGAGGAGGTCAACCTTGCGGGCGGCTGCGCGGCGTCCGAGGCGTGGTACCACGGCGCGCGCAAGCAGCACCTGCCCTACCTGTATCTGCAGGAGACGTGCGTGACGACGACCTGGATGCGCTTCTGCGAGAAGCTCCTTGACGTGACGGACGATCCGAAGTGGGCGGACCAGATCGAGCGCACGTTCTACAACGCCTATCTCGGCGCGATGAAGGTCGACGGCGCGGAGTTCGCGGGCTATACGCCGCTCTCCGGCAGCCGCTACCACGGCCAGCACCACTGCTACATGCACACCGACTGCTGCACGGCTAACGGCCCTCGCGGGTTCCTTTGCTTCCTCAGGGAGCTCTGCCGCAACGACGGCAAGACTGCGACGTTCAACTTCTACGCGTCGGCGCTCGTCAAGGGCTTCGACATGTATTCGCTCTACCCGCGCCAGAATTCGGCGCGCATCGTGAGCCACACCGAGGGCCAGCTTGAGATGCGCCTCAGGATTCCAGCATGGAGCGCCAAGACGGCGGTCACGCTCAACGGGAAACCGCTCGATGGCGTTAAGGCGGGATCGTACTTCTCGATCTCTCGCGAGTGGAAGCTCGGCGACATTGTGACGGTCGCGTTCGATATGCCCGTTATTGCGCACAAGCTCGACCACGCCGTGGCGTTTACGCGCGGCCCCATCCTTCTCGCGCGCGACAGCCGGTTCCACGACGGCGACATGACGGAGCCTTTCCGCGCGGGCATCAAGGACGGACAGCGGATGGACTGCTTTGCGCCCGTGCACATTCCTTCGGACGACTTCTGGATGGCATTCACGGCGACTTTGCCGATTGGTTCGCATCATGCTAACCCAGAGGGTGCAAACTACGCGGAGGTGAAGTTCTGCGACTACCTTTCCGCGGGCGGCATGTGGAGCCCGGGCAACTACTATCGGACCTGGTTCCCCGAGG
>JAFYQC010000164.1 GCA_017547265.1 Kiritimatiellia bacterium
AAGTACAAGACGCTCATGCGCTACAAGAAACTGTCCGCCGACTTCCGTGAGGCAATTGAGCTTTACGATCCCAATCCCGCCTCGCTCGTGTTCGACGGCGCGGATGAAGCGTGGCTCGCGCCTGTCCGGAAACGCGCACAAAAGTTGCTGGAGGGTTGCGGACGGTCGTTTAACGCGCTTGCTGAAAGAATCACCAAGTCATTAAATGAACATGAAAGGTAATAACAATGTCTGAAAAGCCTGTGTTTACAATAGAACTTCCGGTGCAACCCAAAGATGTATTTCGACTATTGGCCTTGCGGAGCATTACAGAAACGGATGGCCTTATTGAGAAGTTGCTTGATAACTTTGATTCGATTTTTAAAGGCATAGAAATGACGCCGCGTTTAGATCGAGATAGTTTTGGACGCGATGCGTTTGGATATAAGCATAAAGGTTTGGATGTTGAAGACATCGGCTTTTCGGACATGACTGAAAGACAGCTATGCGCTGCTAAGTCTGCGTTTTATGCTGATAGGGATTTTGCAGGAATCGGACGGGTTTTGGATTACGAAATGCCACTGGATGACAAGAAGGATTCGGCATTTGGGAAAGTCGATCTTGTGTCGCAGATTACTGATGAGTTATTTTTGCTTGAAGTGAAGAAGTGCAAGTCAAATGAACATCCGTTGAGGGCAATGTTTGAGATATTTACCTTTTGGAAAACCCTCTCTGATGAAGACGGAAAGTTTGACGTGTTTATCGATGCGTACAAGAAAAGTCCTACATACAATCTGCGCAAAGGCGACCTTTCTGTACCAATCAAAGTCCTTCCGGGATTGTTGCTTTGTGGGTCGTCAGATATTTACACGGAGCTTATGTCGCCAGCCAGTAGCGATGGTAAGAGAGATGAACTTTATAGGCGGTTTCTTGAATCCCCAATCGGCTTGCGGGTCTTTAGGTATGACGAGAATAATTTGGAGGTAGTGGAGGTTACAAACGACCTCAAGAATAGGCTTCGCGCAAACTGAATTGCGGATATTTTCTAACCAACAAGTCATTTTCTGACCACTAACAAGCCCTGAAATCGTGCGATTTCGGGGCTTCTCATCGTTGGCATGGTAATTGCTATGTGAATTGACGTATGAAAATGAAAGACAACACGACTGAACTATACGATTGCCGGGGCAGACGGATAGAGAAAATGCCCTTGGTTGAAATGAAAGAAACGCTCGACAACGGAGGACGAGTTACGCTGCTTATCCGCCATGCGGAGCGCCCGCCGCTTGATCCGAACGACAAGACGTTCGGTGCAAGTCTGTCGCTTACCGAAAACGGCTGGCGCTGGGCGCACAACTTTGGCCTTATGCTGGCGAACAATCTGCTGCCAAAGTCAGTCGCATTCTATGCGAGTGAGACGTTCCGTACCCTCCAGACGGCGTGCGCAATGGCGATGGGGCTTGACCTCGTCAGCACGGGACAATCCATCGAACGCAAAGTGTGTCTCGCGGCGTTCCTCGGCAGCGAGGCGCCGTTCTTCGGTTCCGTTGAAGAGCGCATGGCACTTGCCGCCGAAGGAAACTACCATGATCGGCTGAACGATTACTTCCGTTCCGGGAAGCAGCGCGGTTTCAAATCGCTCAAACGCGCCGCGAAGCGGATGGAGCGTCGGCTGGATGACTTGCACGAAAAGGAGTGGCCGCTTGTGGTGGCCGTTACGCACGACATCAATGTCGCAGCCTTCCTCGCGGCACGAGGTGTCGTTGATGCATTCTCCGACGAGACGTGGCCGGACTATCTCGATGCCGCAGCCATAATCAAGCGAGGCAAGTCCGAGGCAAAATATGTCTATTTTCGTTGGGGTGGGGACATGGGGGCAATAACCTTGTAAAGGAGGAGTTGTAACGATGAAAAACAAAAAGACAGTTGATACTGGTACGATCCAGTGGCTACATGATATTGTGGATTCGCTTGCGTCGCCATCTGTGGCGGATGTTGAAATGGTGCGGCGATTACATGCTGTGGCAAAGGAAATCACCTCGTTGGCCGATTCTTTAGGACGGCATGAGCATGTGGACTTTGACGAGGTGTGGCCACAGTCGATGGCGGACAAGAGCGTTGGAAGCAAGTGTCTGCCGCTCTTCCTTGGCCTTACGTCCACGGACGAGAAACTGGTGACCGATCTTGCATCTTTGCCTCATCTGCTTGTCGGCGGTGCGACGGGGCAGGGCAAGTCGAATCTGCTCAACTCCATCATCTGCGGGCTGACGCGGCTTTTGCCGCCAGACGAACTGCGCCTCGTTCTTGTGGATACGAAGATGGTTGAGTTTGTACAGTACACGACGCTGCCGCATCTTGCATTTCCTGTCATAACCGACACCAACAAATGCTTGTATGTGCTTCATTGGCTTGTCGCAGAGATGGAAAGACGGTTAAAGCTGTTTGCGAGGGCGGCGTGTCGTAACATTCAAGCCTATCGCGAAAGCGGGAATGCAATCCCCTACATTGTCGTCATCATTGACGAGTTCGCGGATTTGATGGCAAGCCACCGCAAGGATTTCGAGCCGGTTGTCGCCAGACTAACGGCAATGGCTCGTGCCGCAGGCATTCACCTTGTCATGGCGACGCAGAGGGCCGACAATGATGTACTTTCAGGTACGCTCCGATGCAACATTCCTGGGCGGATCGTGTTCAAGACAAGAAGCCAATCGGAATCGCGTCTGATCATTGATTCACCAGATGCCGATGTACTGTGCGCTCCCGGCGATATGCTTGTCAGGCAAAAGGACGATGTACTTGTCCGTGCGCAATGCGCGTATCTTTCGGATATGGCATTAGTACGGATCATCGAAACGCTGGAAAAGCAGTACGATGGCCCCAAGTTTCTGGTATCCATTCCTGATGTCGTGTTCCCAGCAGAGCCGAAGCCGCCACAAGACAAGCCGACGGATGAGGAGCTGTACAAACGTGCGCTGGAGGTCGTCCGCACGACGAAGAGGGCATCAATCTCCCATCTTCAACGGAAAATGGGCATCGGCTACAACCACGCGGCACACCTTATTGACCTCTTGGAGGATCGCGGCATCATCGGCCCCGGCGTTGGAGTACAACCGAGAGAGATTTTGATGCCGTGACGTCAGTTCTGCCATTTCGCGGGATTGCTTCATGCAGTCAACTACTTGATTTCGGGCGACATAGGCGAGGATAGTTTCGACGAGACCGCCAAAGAGGATGAGGCCTATCGCCTTGGAAGCATCATGCCCATGAACCAAGTCCGCGAAAAGGTCGCCAAGAGAAAAGCCGAGGACGGTTATTATCACAGGTAGATATTGAATGGAGCGTGAG
>JAFYQC010000165.1 GCA_017547265.1 Kiritimatiellia bacterium
GACTACATCAACGGCATCGTCCTTCCTGTAGACGGCGGCTGGCTCGCGCGCTAAGAGCCGATTCGCCCAGCGCCATACGAGCGTATGGCGAGGAGCAAGGTGCTGAGCGCTGAAGCGACCAGCATCGTGCTCCAATATGCAGACATGCTTGGATGGAAGTGCCGTACGGCGAAGAAAAGCGGTACCCAGAACAGGATTGACGTCGCGAACTGGATGATGAATACTGACGCCGTCTCTCCATGTCCGCGCAAATACGCCTGCAGGATCTGCACCGACGACTCGAAGAGCGCCTTCACTGCAAGTATTTTCACGAGGAACTTCGCAGTAGACGAGAATTCCGAAAGGAACGATTCATCAACGTCCTTTGTGAAGCCGAAGAGCAACGTCATTCCGGCCGCAGCGAGGACGACGGTGAAAGCGGCCGTGTAGATTGTGACGAGGGCCTGCGCCGGCAGAATAAGGGCGCGTCTTCCTGATTCGGGGGTGCGTGCCGTCGAAATTTCGAGTGCCTGCGCGAGGCCTTGGGGGAATGCCTGGTAGATGCCGTTGACTGCGAACGCCGCGGTACTTGCCGCGACAGCCGCAGGCGCACATTCGGCAAGGACCGCGGTGAAGGCGAAGAAGCCTCCGATGTCTATGACGGCGCGTACTCCGTTGGGGACGCCAAGACGCAGGATTTCCGCTATGTCCGCGCGGCACATCTGCCGCGCCGCAGAGCGAACGGGCCGGAGCCGTATAGCGATGGCAAGCGCTAAGCATGGGACGATGTGCGCAATCGTCGCGGCCCATCCCGCTCCCTGGATGCCGTCCACCGGAAGGCCAATGCGTCCTCCGATGAAAAGCGGGGCGAGCGCCATGTTAACGAGAAATCCGAATACGGTTACGGCACCTACGAAGCGCGTCTTTCCCTGCCCCGTGAAATATCCGCCGAGGACAGCGGCGAGCGTGGTGAAGAATCCGTTTGCAAGGAGAACGTCGTAGTAGTCGGACTCCGCCGCAAGCACTTCTGGGGAGGTGTTGAACGCACCGAGCACCATGTGTCCGAGCGGCGCCGCGAGGAAGAAGAGAGGTGCCGAAAGCGTAGTCAAGAGGAGCGCAGCTTTGAAGGCTGCGAGCGCGCCGGATTCGTCCCCGGTTCCATGCCGCTTTGCGAAGATCGTGCCTGCGTAGCCGAGCGAGGAAATTGCGAGCGACGAGACCGCCACGGCGAGCATTGAGCCGGGAAGCGATGCATGCAGCGCCGTGGTAGAGTGTCTTGCGAGGAAGAAGCTTGTCACGAACGTGTTCGCGGCAAAGGCGAGCTGGGCAAGCGTCAAGGGGAACGCCATGCGCTGGAGATTTAGGATGCGGTTCATCGTGCGGCTCCTGAATTTCTCGCGCGCCATTCGCGCATTGTGAGCCCGAAGCGCTTTTTGAAAATGCGCTTGAGATATGCATCGGAATCCCAGCCGCAGATGTTCGCTATTGGGCCTATGTCCTGCTTTGGCTCGCGCAAGAGACCGAGGACATGCTCGAGTCTGACAGACGTGATCTCCTCTGTGATGCGATGCCCGACTGCACGCTTGAATCTTGTCTCTGCGAGGCGTTCCGTAACTCCCATTGCCTTTACAACGTCAGATGCCTTGAGCCCCGAGCACGCCTCGCGACGAATCAGGTCGAGCGCGTCGGAGATGCGTTTGCCGACGACAGAGAGGCGCCTCGTCGAAAGCCGGGAAGTTACGCCGAGAGGCGCGTATTCGATGCACTCAGGCTTGGCGCATTTGCCGCGAATGCACTTGGCGAGCAGCTTTACGGCGAGACGTCCGGCACTGCGGAAATCGGGGCGCACGCTTGACAGTGTCGGATGGAGGTTGTCGCAGACGGCCGGGTCGTCATCGGCTCCGACAACGACTATGTCTCCCGGCACCGAAAGCTCAAGGTCTCGGCAGACGTCGAGAATCACTGCCGCGATGTCGTCGTTCGCGGCAAATATGCCGCAGGGTTTCGGGAGAGATTTCAAGAACGGCCTGAGACGTGTGACAAAATCGCTTTTGTTTCCGAACGTCCAAGGGTCCTCAAGAGTGTGACAGGCGTGCCCCTGGACAGTGAGGATGTCCTTGAACCTGTCTTCGCGTCTGCGGCTCCACCTGACGCGGCGGCTCCATCCGATGAAGGCGAAGTTCGTGCAGTCCGTTCGGGCCAGCTCGCGGTGCGCGAGTTCTGCTATCGCGGAATCGTCGTTTTCGACTGTGAAGACGCTTCCATCCTTGAGCATTCTGTCGTCTGGATCGATGTGGACGATTGGGATGCGCGAAAATGCGCGGCGCGACGGCAGCAGGTTCGAGGAACCCTCTAGAATGCATCCTATCGGTTTCCAGTATTTAAGCACTGCCTTGATTGTATGCTTTAGTCGCTGGACTTCGATTTCCTCGACGTGCCAGTCGAGGTTCGCCGCTTCCTCGCGCACGCCGGCAAGCTCTGGTATGCGCGAGCCTGTGTGCAGATCGGTTATGAAGAGGATGGTGTCCATTGAATGACATTGTATCATTATATGTCCGCTCGGGGCAATGAGAAAGTGCGGTTTTGGTTTGTTTTTTGGTGCGGTTTTGGATGTGGACAAATATGGGCTTTTGCTATACTATTCGTGTCACAAGGAGAAAACCATGATAGCCACGAAAAAGTTTCTGTCCGTTCTCTTCACTGGCGCGCTCGCCGCAACGGCCGCCGCAACCGACTACTATGTCGCCACAACCGGCAGCGACGACAACGACGGTCTTTCCGCCGAAGCGCCGTTCGCGACGATCGACAAGGCAATCAGCACGGCCACCTCAGCAGACGACGTGATTCATGTCGAGCCCGGCACGTATGCCACGACAACGCAGTATGGTCCTAATCTCAAAGCTAAGCTCATCGGCACCGGAACAAGCCGCGACGACGTCGTAATCAACGCAGACGGTGCGTATCGCACGCTCCGCATGGCGGCAAACTCCTGGCTTGAGAATGTCACCGTCGTCGGCAACACGGATATCAGCAAAGCCGACAAGGGCGGTGCGATCGAGATGTCCGGCGGCACGGTCACGAACTGCGTCATACGCGACGGTACGGCGTATGGTAACGACAGCAAGAACGCCGGCGGCAACCTCTATGTCAATTCTGATGGCGCACTTGTCGTCGATTGTGTCATTTCCGGCGGCGCATCAAAGAACCGCGGCGGCAACGTCTGCCTCGACCACGGTACCCTGCGCAAGTGCACGATTACAGCCGGCTCCATTCCCGAGAAGAAAGACAGTAATGCCGAGCAGTATGGTGGCAATGTGTTCGTCTACCAAGGTCGCATCGAGAACTGCACGATTACAGGCGGACAGTCGGAAAGGGCCGGCAACGTCTATCTTTACGACGCGTCGGCTGTGCTTGCCGACAGCACCGTTTCAGGTGGAACCGGAGTTAACCACGGCGGCAACATCTTTCAGCGTAACGGCACTGTCACGAATTGCGTCGTGTCAGGCGGAACAGCCTCAGCGAACGCCGGTGGAAACATCCACATTCAGAATGGTTCGGTCCTTGGTTCTGAAGTATTCAACGGGACGGCCAAGACGAGCGGCGGCAACGTCTATATGACAGGAGGAGCCGTTTTGGACACTGTGATCAGCAACGGCGTATCGCAAGGCACATCGTGGGACCAGGGGGGAGGCAATGTGTTTATGAACCCCGGGCGGTTGACCCGCTGCAGCATCTCAGATGGCTCGGCTGATGGCGATAGAGGCGGCGGCATCCGTTCACGTAGCGCGAGTTCCATCATAGAAGACTGCCTGGTTTACGGAAATGCCAACGGTGGCGTCTGCCTAGAAGGCAAGGGAGCGCATTACAACAATACAATTGTGAACAACGGTGCATACGGTATCTGGGGATATGGCTCAAACCCCGGCACCTTCGTGAACTGCGTTTTCTATGGCAATAAGGAATCCAACGACAATCTTAACGAATGGAAGGGAAACGATCCTGGTGCTGACGACTTGTACAACTGCGCGTTTGGACAGAATCCTATCAAGGGCAGCGTCAACATCTCTAAATGGGCGAATTGCGTCTATCTTTCAGATGACTCTGCGTTCGTCGACTACGCCAATGGCGACTATCACATAAAGGCAGGCTCTGCGCTTCAGGACGCCGGTGCGTCCGATAGCCGCGCCGACGCTTCAGCGCTTGACCTTGACGGCAATCCGCGTACCAGCGGACAGGTCGACATCGGCTGCTATGAAATCCAGAAGAGCGAAATGACAGTGAGCTTCGCGTATGCGGCGCCGCTGGAACATACATATGCGCCGGTCACAGCGTCGTTCTCGGTGTCCGCGCAGAACGTTCCGGACGGTGAGACACCGACGTTCACGATAAACTATGGCGATGGCACTGAGGCCGACGTCACCACTGAGTCTACCATCACACACACCTATGACCAGCCTGGCGTCTACACGATAACGGTCACAGCGTCCGCAGCCGGTGCGTCCGACGCCACGATGACGTATCAGGACTTTGTTTCGCTGTCGTCCCAGACGATCTATGTGACAAAGGACAATGCTAGTCCCGTATTCCCCTATGACACGCCCGAGACCGGCTATGCGACCTTCGCAGCTGCCTTGGCTGCTGCCGTTGATGGAAGCGAGATTCGCGTTGGTGACGGTGTTTATGAGCAGACTGCGAAGCATGTGGTCAACAAGGCTGTGACGATTCTTGGCAATCTCGGCAATCCTGGCGCTGTCGTGTTTCGCAATACCGCCACTGCTGTAAGCGGACAGGGTGACAAGCGTGTCATGGCAATCGACAATGCCAATGCGCTCGTCTGCGGACTCACGTTGGAGGGTGGGCAGGTTTATCATGGCAATGGCGGAAACTTGACGATCTCCGCCGGCGCGATTTCGAACTGCGTCATTCGCGGTGGCATCGCCTATGCCGGTACAGATGCAGAGTACGGCATGGGCGCTGGAGTTGCAATCAGCGGAAGTGGTGTTGTCTCTCACTGCATCATCACAAACAACGAGGTCAGTGGTGAAGCCTCCGGCAAATGGGTGCAAGGCGCCGCAGTCGTTTTCCCTTGGGGATCCTCCGGAAAACTTCTCCATAGCCTTGTGGCCCACAATAGGTGGGTTGTGGATAGCGAGACTGCCAACGGTTCGGCAGGCGTCCTTTACCACGGCAGCACCTCTGGTTCCAGAGTCGAGAGTTGCACTGTCGTTGCCAACGAGATCGTCGGTACATGCGGACCTTCGTGCGCCGCGGGAATCCGGTGCGACTGGAACAGCGTTGTACGCAACACCGCCATTGCAGGAAACCGGATCGGCGCTGCAGTTTCGAACGTATTCCTTGCTCAGGATGGCGAAACGTGGAAGGACGGCCTCAACAACTGCGTTACCGAGGACGCTTTGCCTTCTGGGAACGCTTCGTGCAGTACGGCCACTGTCGATGAGATGTTCAGGGATTATGCAAGCGGAGACTACCGGCCAAAGACAAAAGGTGCGTTATACGACAAGGGCATAGATTTGCTTGTTGCCGTTTCCGTTGACCTCGCTGGGGAGCCGCGCGTCTTCGGCAAGGCAATCGACATTGGATGCTACGAGAGCCAGATGAAAGGCGGCTTCGTCATCGTCGTCAAATAAGGGGATATCCGATGAGAGGGACTTTCCAAATTGCAGCTGCCGCAGCGCTTATGGCCGCCAATGCGCTGGCTCTCTCTCTCGGCGAATTCCACGGCGTCTACAAGGCGCAGGTGGAGCGCGAGGGCGAGAACTGCGTGCGCGTGAAATTCCCGAGCGCGGAATGGGGCACGGGGATCAAGTGGACGTCCGCCAAGGGCGAGGACTTCTCTGGCTCAAAGTGGCTTTCCGTGGATGTCGAAAACCTCTCGAAGAAGCGGCAGGCCAGACTCACGATGCATGTATCGGCCGGTGTATCGGACGGCGATTCCGGCGACCATGCTACGGCTATCAACAAGAAGAACCGCTCCGTCAACACTGGCATAGGACTCAATCCGGGCGAGAAGGGGACTATGCGCCTTCTTCTCACGCACCCCGAAATCTACGGTGCGCCCGAGAACGCGCGCGGGCCATACGTGATCGACACGAAGCACGTCATGTCGATTCATTTCCAGATGCAGTGGCCGTACGAGGACGAAATCGAAGATCTCGCCGACATGCGCATTTCCAACCATCGCCTCGAGGAGTCTCCTGACGAGTCTCGCAAGGTGGATCCTGCCAAGTACCTTCCGTTCGTCGACAGGTACGGTCAGTTCGCTCACGCCGACTGGAAGTTCAAGGTAAAGAGCGATGAGACGTTCGCAAAGGACCTGGCCGCCGAACGTGCCCATCTGAAGAGCGCGCCCAAGCAGTGGGATAGGTTCGGCGGATGGAAGGACGGTCCGCAGCTCAAGGCCTCTGGACACTTCCGCACGGAGAAGGTGGACGGCAAGTGGTGGCTTGTCACTCCGGAAGGGCACCTGTTTTTCTCCGTCGGACTCGATGTTTCTCGCACGATGACGGACATCTCTAACGGCAAGCTCCATCCCGACTGGTACGAGCTGCCAGTCCCCGAGGACGGCAAGATGGCGTTCACGATATGGAACCTCGAGAAGAAGTTCGGTAAAAAGGACTTCGAGGACGAATACTACGACTTCGTTTTGAAGCGCTTCGACTCGTGGGGGCTCAACACGATCGGCAACTGGAGCGCGCGCGAGCTATGCCTCAAGTCGCGCAAGCCGTACGTGATGAGCGTCCTCGAGCGCGCGAAGGGCGTGAAACGCCATCCGAAGTTCCACATCTACGACTTCTCCGCGCCGGACTTCGAGCAGAAGTTTCGTCAGGCAATCCGCGACAGGTTTGCGGAGGACGCGGCTCTCGCCCATGCGGCAAAGGACCCGATGTGCATCGGCTTCTTTGTTGACAACGAGCTTCAGTTCCACAAGTGGATCCCCGCCGTCGGGGAAGGCCGTGCCGCGAGCGGCGTTGACCTCTATTTTAGGATATGCCGCGAGGAGCTTGCGCGCCTCGCTCCTGGCAAGCTCTACCTCGGGAGCCGTTTCGTCGGATTCCGCCAGACAGGACTTCTATGGCGCACGGCCGCAAAGTACTGCGACGTTGTCACGGTCAACGCCTACGCGAATTCAATCTTCAACCTTTCCGAGAGAATGTTCGCCAAGGGTGCCGAGAAGCCGATGCTTGTCGGCGAGTTCCATTTCGGCTGCCTCGATCGTGGAATGTTCAAGCCGGGCCTCGCCCCTGTATGGAGCCAAACCGAACGCGCCCGCAGCTACGTCCGTTTCGTCGAGGGCTGTCTACAGCATCCGCTGATTGTGGGTTGCCACTGGTTCCAGTATCGCGACCAGCCGCTTCTCGGGCGTGGCGACGGAGAGGCGTATGAGATCGGGTTCGTGGACGTGTGCGACCGTCCGTATCCAGAGCTCACGCGTGCCGCCCGCGCCGTCGGCGAGTCGATGTACGAGAAGCGCAAGAAGGGCGTGTGGTAGGAGCCGCATGAGAAGAGCTGCCCTTGTCGCGGTCACGCTTGTTTCAATTACGGCGTTGGCGCAGTCTCGGAGGACGCTTTCGCTCGCCGGTCCCGGGTGGCTGTGCGACGGCGAGGAGGTGTGCGTGCCGCACACGTGGAACGCGCTCGACGGCGCGGATGGCTCGCCCTCGGGCGAACCGCCGCCGAAGCACGGAATGTCGATTTCGCCTGACTCGTATGTGCGCAAGGCCGCGCGCTATTCGCGCCGGCTTCCAGACCCGACTCCCGGCATGCGGCAGTTCGTCAGGTTCGAGGGCGTGTCGCGCAAGGCGGAGGTCTACGTAAACGGCCGCCATGCGGGGAGCCACGCGGGCGCGTTCACCGCGTTCGCGGTCGAGGCCACGGAACTGCTTGCCGCAACAGACAACGTTCTCGAGGTCGTCGCGGACAACAGGTGGGATCCTGATCTTGCCCCGCTTTCCGCGGACTACACGCTCTTCGGCGGGATTTATCGCGGAGTGCAGTGGATAGAGACGCCGCAGGTGTGCATCGACCCGATAACGGACGGCGCGCTTGGCGTTGACCTCGACGTCAATACGAACGGAACCGTGCGCGCGCACATACGCGTGCTTGGCGGTCCCGACGAGGAGCGCGTGTTCACAGTGGAGAACCATGAACTGTGGTCTCCCGATAACCCGAAGCTCTACGAGCGCGAGTTCTCCATCGCGAGCGGCGATTCCGTCTCGGTGCGGTTCGGTTTCAGGACAGTGGAATTTCGAGAGGACGGATTCTACCTGAACGGCGTGAAGCGCAGACTGCGCGGTGTGAATCGCCATCAGGACGCAGGACTCTGCGGGTGGGCTGCGAAACCCGAAGACGAAGACCTCGACTTCGCGCTCATTGCCGAGACTGGCGCTGATGCAGTGCGCCTCGCACACTATCCGCAGAGTCCGCATGTGTACGACATCTGCGACGAAAAAGGCATCCTCGTGTGGAGCGAGACGCCCGCGATAAACTGGCTTTCGGCTTCGCCCGGGTTCAAGGCCAACCTTTTGCAGCAGGCGCGCGAGATGGTTGCGCAGCACCGCAACCACCCGTGCGTATTCGCGTGGAGCCTCTTCAACGAGATATACAACGACGTTCCCGAAGATCGTGCGAAGGAAGGCTGGATGGAGGACATCCTCGAGGAGGTGCGCGGAGAGATCAAGAGGATGGATCCGTCGCGTCCCGTGGTGGCGGCGTCGGACCGTCCCGCGCGCCGTAGGCTGAACGACCTTCCGGACCAGCTTGCGTTCAATGCGTATCCAGGATGGTATGGCGACACAACGATGGAGCAGGACTTCGCCAACTGGTTTGCGGCGTCCGGCAGGTCCATCCTCGGAATCTCCGAGTATGGGGCTGGGGGAAATCCGTTCGAACATCTAGATCCGCTTCCCCCGGGGCGGCTCGACCCGGGAGGTCCGGTCCATCCTGAGGAGACGCAGGTCGCTCTTCATGCGGCGGACTACCGTACGATAACTTCTGACGACAGGATATGGGGCACGTTCGTCTGGGCCATGTTCGACTTTGCGGCGGACGCGCGGCGCGAGGGAGGCAAGAACGGAATAAACGACAAGGGGCTCGTCACGCGCGACAGGTCCGTGCGCAAGGATGCATTCTATTTCTACAAGGCGAACTGGTCAAAGGAGCATGTACTTCATGTCTGTTCGCAGAGGATGCCGCGTACGAGCGGTGGAACGGTTGCGGTTGTCGGTTTTTCCAACTGTGGAGACGTTGCGCTTTGTGTAAACGGCCATTTAGTTGGGTCGAAAAAGCCCGACGGCGTCTGTGTCGTAGAATGGCACGACGTTTCGCTTGCCAAGGGCGAGAATGTTATAGAGCTGCATGCCAACGATCGCGTCGTTTCGCGTCGCATCGTAAGGGAATAGGTGCGTTAAGGCATAGACGAGCGCCGCTGGGGAATGGTATAATACACGGCATGGCAGAGAAAACGGCAGTATATCCTGGAACGTTCGACCCGATGACGCTCGGGCACTTCGACCTGATAAAGCGGGCGTCGAAGCTCTACGACCGCCTTATCGTCGCAGTCGCGGCGACGAGCGCCAAGCAGGGCGCGCGCTTTTCGGCGGAGGACCGTCTTGCGATGATCCGCGAGGACGTGAAGAGGGCTAAGCTCAAAAACGTCGAGGTCAAGATGCTCGACTGCCTTCTCGTCGACTTTTGCCGCCGCGAAAAGGCGAAGGTCGTCATCCGTGGCGTCAGGGTCTACAGCGACTTCGAGTACGAGTTCCAGATGGCGCTCACCAACCGCCGCATGGCTCCCGAGATCGAGACGCTCTTCATGATGCCGAGCGAGAACCTCGCATATGTCACCGCGTCGACTGTCCGCGAGATCGCGGCATACGGCGGTGACACGGCGCCGTTTGTCACGGCGGCCGTGCAGAAGCACCTGAAGGTCGCGAAATGACGGAATTCCTCGACGTAACCGTCCTTTCGATTCTCCAGGGCATAGCGGAATTTCTCCCGATCTCGAGCTCGGGCCATCTCGTCATCGGGCAGCATCTCCTTGGGCTGGACGTCCCCGGAATGCGGCTCGACCTCATGCTCCACTTCGGTACGCTCATCAGCATCTGCGTCTTCTACTGGAGAACGATCTGGCGCATAATCGCGAAGTTCGAGTGGCAGTATGTCCTCAAGATCGTCCTGAGCGCGCTTCCGGCAGTCGTCGTCTACTTTTTCTTCAAGGACTTTATAGACGGGCTCTTCGAGAATGCGAAGATGGTCGGGGCTCTTCTCATGTTCACTGGCGCGATCTTGATCGGGACGCGCTACCTTCCGCGCGGGAGCCGCGACGTCTGCTGGAAGCGTGCGCTTCTCATGGGGTGCGCCCAGGCACTCGCGCTCCTTCCCGGCGTGAGTCGCTCGGGAATGACGCTCGCGAGCGCGCGCGGCGGTCGAATCGAGGCCGAGAAGGCGGCCGAGTTCTCGTTCCTCATGTCGGCTCCGCTCATAGTGGGTGGCGTCCTTCTTGAGATTCTCAAGGCGTTTCGCGCATCGCCTGCGGTGCAGGAGGCCGAGATTTCGTGGGGTCTTACGATATATGGCGCGGCTCTTGCGGCAGTCGTCGGGTATTTCTCGCTCGTCGTCTTGCTCAAGGCCCTCAAGGGGCGGTGGTTTTGGCTTTTCGGGCCGTACTGCCTGGCCGCTGGACTTCTCACGCTAATTTTGGTATAATCTCCCCTCAATTTCTCAAAAAAGGGATTAGATAGACTATGTCCAAGGAATCTGCTGTTCGCAACAACATCTGGAAATGGCTTGTTTTGCTGCTCATTGCAGTCGTTTCGTTTTACGTAACGACGCCTGTCCAGGAGAAGCTCCGCTTCGGCCTCGACCTCAAGGGCGGCACATCCTTCACGCTCGGCGTCGACACCGACAAGCTTGCCGAGAGCATCATCGCCGAGAATCCCGACATCACCAACAAAACTGGTGCTGTCGAGGCCAAGATCGACGAGATTCTCAAGGATTGCGACGCGCGCATAATTGAGGTTATTCGCCGCCGCGTCGATGCGATGGGCACGAACGAGCCTGTGATCCAGGGAATGAAGGACCACCGCCTTCTCGTGCAGCTTCCTGGCGTTGACGAGGAAGTCCGCAAGGCCGCCAAGGCATCCCTCCAGAGCGCCGCCTACCTCGAGTTCCGTCTCACTCACGCGAAGAACGACCAGCTCGTCGCCAAGCTTCTTTCCAAGGACGTTGCGCCCGAGGGCTACGTCAAGAAGGGTTCGGGCTATGCGCGTACCGAGAATCTCTGGAAGGAGGTCTCGAAGACCCCCGGCTACGCCGCACGTCTCGCCGCGTTCGAGGTTCCCGATCCTCGCTACGTCTTCATGCTCGAGGACAATGGCGATGGCACTTACGCGCCCAACTTCGTCGCTCGTCGCACCGATCCCCAGGTCACTGGCGAGCACCTCGAGGCCGCCGCTGTCGAGCGTGATCCGACCACTGGCCAGCTCTCCATCGGCTTCCGCCTCAACTCCGAGGGTGCGCAGAAGTTTGCGACGCTCACGCGCAACTACAAGGCGGGTGGCCCGAAGAACCCGACGGGCCGCGGCCGCCAGCTCGCGATCATTCTCGATGACCAGCTTATTTCCGCTCCTGTGATCCAGAGCGAGATCGGCGCGAACGGCCAGATTACCGGCCGCTTCGACGGTCCTTCCGCCCAGAAGCTCGCCAATGAGCTGAACGCCGGCGCCTTGCCTGCGCCGATGAAGATCCTCGCCGAGTCGACCGTCTCGCCGACCGTGGGCGAGGACGCGAAGCACGCTGGCATCATCGCCGCCTGCCTCGGCTTCTGCCTCGTCGCCATCTTCATGTTCATCTACTACTGGATGACTGGCCTCGTCGCAGACATCGCGCTCTTCCTCGACATCGCGCTTCTCCCGACCGCGCTCGTCTTCGTCGCGAACATCCTCGGCGTCTTCGCGCACGATCCTGCGATGGGCGGCGGCGGCTCGATGCAGCTCCCTGTTCTCACGATGCCCGGCATCGCCGGCCTCGTCCTCTCGCTCGGCATGGCCGTTGACGCGAACGTGCTCATCTTCGAGCGCATCCGCGAGGAGTTCGCCGCAGGCCGTCGTGCGGGCGATGCGATCAAGAACGGTTACGGCCGCGCGTTCACCGCGATCTTCGACTCCAACCTCACGACGATCATCACCGGCATCATCCTCTTCGTCGTCGGCACTGGCCCTGTGCGCGGCTTCGCGATCATGCTCACCGCGGGCGTCGTCATCTCGATGTTCACGGCCGTCGTCGTCACGCGCCTCGTCTTCGACCATTGCGTCGAGACCGGCCGCGAGGCGCCGTTCCGCATGATGCAGTTCTTCAAGAACCCGAACTTCGACTTCATGAAGATCACGAAGTTCACGGTCGGCGGCTCGTTCGCGTTCATCGCCGTCGCGCTCGCGATCTTCGCAATCCGCTTCATGAACAACAGGGCGTCGGTCCTCGCGGTTGACTTGACGGGCGGCACCTCGATCGTCTACAACCTGAAGCAGGACGCGAAGCCGGCCATCGCCGACATCCGCGCGGCTCTCAACGACTTCGACAACGCGACGGTCATCCAGTATCAGGATGGCGGCGTCGGCGACTCTACGCTCCTCGTCAAGACTGGTGAGACGGCCGAGACGAAGAAGGGCTCCCAGCTCGAGGGCAAGGACGTCGGTGCGTATGTCACGAAGCTCCTCCGCGAGAAGTTCCCGCAGGCCGAGATCGCTCCCGCCTCGGTTGACGAGGTTGGCTCGATGGTCGGCGCGGACCTCAAGAAGAGCGGCTCCTACGCCGTCCTCTTCTCGCTCGTCGCGATCCTGATCTACGTCGGCTTCCGCTTCCAGTTCGGCTTCGGCCTCGGCGCTCTCGTCGCGCTCGCGCACGACGCGCTCATCTCGCTCGCGATCTTCTCGCTCTGCGGGCGCCAGGTGTCGCTCATCGTGATTACCGCGCTTCTCACGATCATCGGCTACTCCGTGAACGACACGGTCGTCGTGTTCGACCGCATCCGCGAGCAGCTTCGCCACGACCGCCGCATGACGTTCGCCGAGCTCTGCAACAGCGCGGTCAACGCGTGCCTTGGCCGTACGGTCATCACGTCGGTGACGACGTTCTTCGCCGTCCTCGCGCTCTTCGCGTTCGGCGACGGCTCGATCTTCGACTTCGCGCTCACGATGCTCATCGGCGTCGTCGCGGGCACCTACTCGTCCGTCTTCATCGCGACCCCGGTCATGATGTGGTGGTACAAGGGCAAGCGCCCCGAGTTCGAGGCCGAGGCCAAGACCCAGGAAGGCTGATTTCAACCGTCTGGCTCGGGCGATAAAGGGCTGCCCGACCGGTAAGGAAACAACGAAAGGAAAAAGAAAATGCCTAAGATGAAAACGAAGAAGTGCGCCACGAAGCGCATGAAACTCTCGAAGAACGGGAAGATCATGCGTTCGCAGGGCGGCCATGCACACCTCAACAACGGCAAGAAGCGCAACCGCAAGAACAACCTCTGCGGCCGCACCGCCGTCGAATCCAACAAGGTCACGAAGACATACGCGCGCGCCCTCCAGGGTCGCTGATAGAGAAGGAGGACAAATACCATGCGTGTTACAAATGCACCCGCTTCCCGTGAACGCCGCCGCCGCCGCCTTGCCAAGGCGAAGGGTTTCTACGGCGCCCGCTCAAAACTCTTCCGCACGGCGACCGAGGCCGTCGACCGCGCGATGCGCCTGTCGACGATCCACCGCAAGCTCAAGAAGCGCGACTACCGCCAGCTCTGGATTGCCCGCGTCAACGCGGCTTCCCGCGCCGAGGGAATCAGCTACTCGAAGCTCATTGCGGGCCTCATCAAGGCCGGCGTGACGCTGAACCGCAAGATGCTGAGCGAAATCGCGATTCACGATCCCGAGGGCTTCAAGACGCTCGTCGACATTGCGAAGAACGCCTGATCGCTGCGCTTCTAAAAAAGCAAAAGTCATCCGCGGCGGTTGCGCCGCGGAGCTTTTTTTTATATAATGTCCACACAAGGAGGTTTCACATGGCCGAAGAAAAGGACGAAGTTCTCGAGACGCAGAGCGCCGACGGCGCGGAGATACGCGACACCGACATCGTGTTCGACTGTCCGCACTGCAGCAAGACGCTCGTAATCGACTACCGCGGGGCGGGGCTCCAGATCAACTGCTCCGAGTGCGGCAAGGACGTGCTCGTCCCGATTCCGGACGGCATGGAGCTTACCGACCTCGATATGGATCCAGGCGAAATCCTGAAGCAGCTCTTCGCGACCCGTCGCAACTACCAGAAGGCAGAGACGCGCGTGCAGGGACTCAAGGCGCGCCTCGTGTCGCTGCAGGAGACGCTTGCCGTCATGCAGCAGGTGATTGCCGAAGGGCTGGCCGACGAGTGAGCAAAAGGGCCCTTTTCGTAAACGCGCTCACTTTCGCGCGCGTTCCGCTGATCTTCCTCTGGGCGGCGTTCGCCATCTGGCAGGAGCTTGACGCCTCTTGCGGTGGGCGGCATGAGCCGAGCGTGACGCTCGCCGTGCTTGCGTCGCTCGGGATGCTGCTTTCTGGGCTCACCGACCTCTGGGACGGACTGCTCGCGCGTCGCTGGAACGTCGTCTCGACCCTTGGCAAGATGGCCGACCCGCTGATGGACAAGGTGTTTTACCTTGTTGCGTTTCCCGTTCTCGTCTGGCATTCTTCTCACTCCGGCGCGGGGGAGCTGCAGACGCTTTCGCTCCTCGGGCTGACCGTCCTCTATCTTCTGCGCGACACGTGGGTCACGTTCCTCAGGTCCGTCGGCACGATGTACGGGGCCGATGTCGGCGCGATGTGGCTTGGCAAGGTGCGCACGGCTCTCTCCTTCCCTGGCGCGGGCTGGATATACGCCTACCTTTGCTTCCGCTGGTTCGGGCCGTTTCGCGCCGACAACGCCTTAGTGAACGTGATATGGCCGGCGAGCGTGCTGTTTGTAGAGGCGTTCCTTGCGGTGCTGACTTTCGTGAGTCTCGTCACCTACACGAGGTCCTACATGCCCTACCTTAAGAGGGCACTTGAAAGAAAAGAGAATTTGTGAGATAATATTACCACACCACGGAATAATACTGAAAGGCAAAAACAATGAAAAACACAAGCAAAGGCTTTACACTTGTCGAGCTGCTCGTCGTTATCGGCATTCTCGGCATTCTTATGGGCGCGCTCTTCCCGGCAATCACGTCGGCGATGCTCTCCGCGCAGTCTAACGCGCTTGCCATGCACGGCCGCAACCTCTTCATCGGCATCACGCAGGCGAACGTCGACCGCGAGAGCCACGGCCGCAGCAGCGTGTGGCCGAAGAGCAGCGACACCGTCGAGGATGGAGAGGGCGACGACATCGCCTTCAAGACATACGAATCCAGCGCCGACGACTATTTCGACGAGCTGTTCGACATGAGGCGGTATGGCACGACCGAGTGGCAGCCGTACGTCGACGTCGACATCAAGTTCCTCTCCGGCGCGGGCGTCAGCGCCTACAGCGGCGGTTCCTCCCTCAAGGGCAGCATCGCCTGGAAGATCGTCACCGGCCTCACCGACGACATGCCTGATGTCGTCCCGGTCCTCGTTTCTCGCAACTTGATGACCGACACGTTCGCGAAGTCGGGCAACACGGAGACGAAGAGCAGCACGACGCTGATCAAGTCCGACAGCAACTTCCCGCAGCCGTTCGGCAACAAGGCGACCGTCATCATCCACAAGGGCGGTGCGTCGAGCGTCTACAAGGGCCGCTACCAGACCCTTTACGACATCTACGACAAGCAGACCGTCACGTTTGCCGACGGTGCGAAGATCGACTACCTCACGCCTTCGAAGTCGAAGTAAGCTGGCGACTTGACAGTCAGGGTCGCCATTGATCTGGCGCTCGACCGGCTGTTTGACTACACAGTTCCGGAAGAGCTTGAAAAGAAGCTGGCTGTCGGCCAGCTTCTTTCCGTCCCGTTCGGCCACCGCACCGCCCGCGGCTTTGCGATGGAGATCGGGGAAGAGGGGTCAGGGGTCAGTGGTCAGGGGTCAGTAGTTAGGGGTCAGGAGTCAGGGGGTAGGTCGTATGCCCTGAAGCCGATTGACGCTATTGTTGACGAGGAGCCGTTTTTCTCTACGCGGCTCCTTGAGCTTGTGCGCGCTCTTGCCGCCTATACCGCCGCACCTGTCGAGTCAGTCCTCAAGGCCGCCGTTCCCGCCGCCGTCGTGAGGCCAAACGCGAGGGCGAAAGAACTCTACTTCATCTCTCCGGCCCTCGCGCCCGCGCCTGTCCCGATGACGGCTCGCCGCCAGTGGCTCTACGACCAGATCGTTCGCCTTGGTGGCGGCTGGATGCAGCAGCTCTGCCGCGAGCTCAAGACGACGTCTGCGTCTCTCAAGGAGATGGGGCGGCTCGGCCTCGTCACCATCGCTCCGCGGCAAAAGCGCCGCGATCCTCTTGGCAACATGCGGCGCATCATTCCGACGAAGCCGCTCCCGCTGAACGACGAGCAGACTGCGGCGCTCGGCGTCATTTCCGCCGCGACGAAACCAGTCCTTCTCTTTGGCGTCACTGGGTCGGGCAAGACCGAGGTGTATCTCCAGGCAATTGCGAAGGAACTCGAGTCTGGTCGCGGCGCAATCGTGATGGTTCCCGAGATTTCCCTCACGCCCCAGACCGTCCGCAGGTTCGCGTCGCGTTTTGGCGACAAGGTGGCGGTTCTCCACTCGGCGCTTTCCGACGGCGAGCGCTACGACGAGTGGCATCGCATACGCTCTGGCGCGGCTCGCGTCGTAGTCGGCCCGCGAAGCGCAGTCTTCGCGCCTGTACGCGACCTCGGGCTCGTCGTCGTCGACGAAGAGCACGACCCGAGCTACAAGCAGGACGACAACCCGCGCTACAATGCTCGCGACGCAGCCGTCTTGCGCGGACGTCTCGAAGGCGCGCGCGTCGTGCTCGGCTCCGCGACGCCTTCGCTTGAGACCTGGCGTAACGTCGCCGTCGGTAAGTACGATCTCGCGGAGATGAAGTGCCGCGCTGGCGCGGGAACTCTCCCTGCCGTCCGGCTCATAGACATGTCAGCGCCGCAGCGCGGCGATTCCTCTGGCGCGATCTTCTCGCGGGATCTTCTCGATGCCGTGAAGCTCCGGCTTGACCGCCACGAGCAGACGATACTTTTCTTGAATCGGCGCGGCTATTCGCGTAGCGTGACGTGCGCCGTCTGTGGCGCGACGGTCGACTGCCCGGAATGTTCGCTTCCATATACTTATCACCGCGCCGACGCCTGCTGCCGCTGCCATATCTGCGGCGGGTGGATTCTCACGCCGAAGGTCTGCCCCGCGTGCGGCGCGTCGGTGTTTCAGTACAAGGGCATCGGCACCCAGCGCGCGGAGGCCGCGCTTGCGAAGTGCTTCCCCAATGCGAAGATCCTTCGCATGGACGCAGACTCGACATCGCGCAAGAACTCGCATGACGACATCCTTTCCGCGTTCAGGCGTGGCGAGGCGGATGTCCTTCTCGGCACGCAGATGATTGCGAAGGGGCTTGACTTCCCGAATGTCACGCTCGTTGGTGTCCTCAATGCCGACAGCTCCCTTAACATGCCCGACTTCCGCGCTGCGGAGCGGACGTTCCAGCTGCTCGCGCAGGTGTCGGGGCGCGCGGGAAGGGCGGAGCTTCCGGGCGAGGTGATCATTCAGTCGTACGATCCTTCGGCGCCTGCGATTGTCGCGGCGGCGCGCGGCGATTTCGCCGCGTTTGCGAAGGAGGAGCTTTCGATTCGTGAGGAGTGTTTCTTCCCGCCGTTCTGCCATCTTGCGGCGGTCAACTTGCGCTCGAAGGACTTGAAGCTCGTTTCGTCGTGGGCCGACATGTATGCGAAGTCGCTTATGAAGGTGAAGGGGCTTACGGTGTCCGAGGCGGTGCCGAGCGCGCTCGAGAAGGCGGATGGGTGGTATCGCTGGCAGGTCGTCGTTCGCGCGCCCTCGGTTTCGACGATTGTAAAGGCGTGGCGGTGGCTTCTCGCCCAGCGCCCGCCGCCAGCCGCACTCCGCGCTGCAATCGACGTCGACGCCTTTAGCCTTATTTGAGTCTGCGTTTTGGTACCCTGTGTGCTTGTACACAGTTGGGGACAGGCCCCACGAAACCGTTGTAAAATGGCTCTTTCGTGTTGTTGATGGCTTGCCGCGACGGATCTACTGGGGTTTTGTGATATAATATCGGCATGAGAATATTGGCGCTGTTGCTTGTGCTGTTTGGTCCGCTTGTGCTGTGGTCGGCGGACTGGTATTCCGTCCGTCTTCTCGCGAACCCTATCGTGCAGCCGGTTGAGCTTCCTGTGGCGGGGGGAGAGGTGGCTCGCCCCATTCTCGTTAAGACTGGGGAGGGCGTCGCGCGCGCCTTTGCGACAAATGCCGTTCCGTCTGGTAGCGTCCCGCTCTGCTCGCTTGCGAGCGTCCGCCGCCTCGACGTCGACTCGAGCGTGCGATATGTTCCCGCGCGGGCGTTCGAGAACTCAACCGACCTGCGCGTCGTCAGCTTCGAGGGACGCGTTCGCCGCATTGACAGCTGCGCCTTTGCCGGTGCGACGAACCTCACTGATATCGTTCTGCACGAGGCGACTTCGATGCTTGTCGCGTCCAATGCGTTCGCGGGCTGCTCGCGGCGGCTGGCCTGTGTGTATCCTTTCTCCCCTGTCATGACGGCGCAGGATGGTGCCGCGCAGAGTGGCGCGCCGATATTCCCGCGTGTCCTCTTCCTTAGGGGCGAGGATCTGAAAAATGAACTGTCGATCGCGCCATAATATGCCCCAAAACCACTGAAAATATGGAAAAGACATTTTGGAGAAAGTCGGTCGGCGTTGTCTACGATACGTGGTGGGGGGCTTTTGCGCTCTTTGTCGCGACAGGAGTGGTGCTATTTGCCTTGCAGATGCTTAACGGAATGCTTTCTGACTTTGTTGCATGGCCGAAAAACATCCATCTCGGACTGCTGTTTGCACTTTGGGTGAATGTTGGCGTGGCGATGGTTGTATCGATCTTCCGACGCAGGTTTGGACGGGCGGCCGGACAGTTGGCGCTTGTGGTAGTCGGCTTCTTCGTCTATGTGTTTGCCGCATTATTCTCCTATTGCGTCCCGACTCGCATGACGAGTGCTCCCTGCGAGGAGTGGATACAAGAACGCATTTGCAAGCCCACGCATATCGAGCGGTCGCAGCTCGTCTTCCTCGGCGGTATAGATATGCGCGAGGAGGTTGTTGTGTTCGAGCTCGTCGGCGAGCTTCAGGATCCAGAATGTTTTGTCCCTGGTTATGCGTGGGGTGGTGGCAGCAGTGACATGACCAAAATAGGCGACCACTTCCGGCGCCTGATGAAAATGGGCCGAGTGGCTGTTGAATTGCCGGAGGAATTTGATGTTTCATACTTTCGCCGCGATGGTTACTATTCAATCCTGCACAAGATTTCCTCAGGAGGAAAGTCCTATCTTGTCTTTGAGCGCCTATGAGCAGTTGGCGCCAGACCCCGCGAAACCGTTGTAAAAGGCCTGTTTGCGCGTCGGGACGGCTTGCGCGACGTGTGGGTACGGGAGGGGGTTGACATTGCTAACCAAATAAGTTATCTTATCTAAGGATAAATGAAAATGAAGCCTGTACATCCTGGTGAGATATTGGTCGAGGAGTTCCTCGTGCCGATGGGAATCTCACAGTATCGCCTTGCAAAGGAGATACATGTGCCTCTTCGTCGCGTGAACGAGATTGCGCTCGGGCGGCGCGGCATATCTGCCGACACGGCCTTGCGTTTTGCCAGGTTCTTCGGAACTTCGCCCGAGGTCTGGCAGAATCTCCAGAGCCAGTACGAGATGGACGTTGCAAGAAACAGCATCTGGGAGGACATAAAGTCGACAATCAAGCCTGCGTTTGGTCGGGTTGCCTGTCTATGATTGTAAGCAAGTGGTGGAATGCCAAGATGACGGGATGCTCGCACATGATTTCAGCGTGGCAGTTGCGCTATAATATGCTCCAAAGCCGTTGAAATGAAGAAAGTGTCGGAAAGTAACGAAACGGGCAACCGACTTCTCTTTGTCGGTCTCGCGTGGGTTGTTTCGCTTTTAGTAACGGCATGCGTACTGCCGCAGGCGTTCGGAAGCTGGAGCGAGACTGCGACGATGGCGGCGGCGGCTTTTCTTATGCTTGTGTTTGGCCCGTATCTTCTTGTCGTCGGACTTTGCGGAGGAATGGTTGGCGATGTCGGCTGGGGGCTTGTGGCGATGGTGCCGTTTGTTGCCGCGCAGGTCGCGTTTCTGTGGCTTCTTTCGGGGAAGACGTCGCTATGGCGGCGTCTCGGTCGCTTCGGTCGACCAGCGCGGTGCATTGCCGTCGCCGCTCTTGCTTTTCTTTCGATAGTCGGCGTCTGGAGTTCGCTCCCGTGCGTCGAGACGCACAAGGTCGCTGTGGGCGGCGATAAGATAAAGGGAGAGCCGCTTCGCTTTGTCGTCATTTCCGACTTGCATTCGTGCTACTATGGCTACAGGCAGCGGACGATCTTGGACGCAGTTTCGCGCGAGCGTCCGGACGCCGTTCTGCTCGTTGGCGATATTGCGGACGACCGGCTTGCAGACAATAACGCGGCGCTTCTCATCGGCGGGCTTGCTAAGCAATTCCCTTGCATCTATGTCTCCGGCAACCACGAATACTGGAGCGAGCGTGTGGACGAGATAAAGGCCTGGATCCGCGGCTATGGCGCGACGGTGCTGGAGGGCGATGTCCACACAGTTGAGATAAAGGGAACGATGGTCGACTTCTGCGGCATTGACGACCCGACTTACATACTTGGCTCATGGTTCGAGCAGCTTAAGGCCGTTCATGAGAAATCAAGCCCAAAGCATCTGCGAATTCTTCTTTCGCACAGGCCCGAGTGCGCCGACATCTATGCGAAATATGACTTTGATCTCGTCGTCGCAGGTCATTTGCATGGCGGGCAGCTGCGCTTGCCTTGGCTCGATGTAGGGCTCTACGGCCCGGCATGGGGCTATCGCCAGTTCTTCCCGCAGTATTCTGACGGCATCTATGCGCTTAATGACAATACGCGCCTCGTCGTCTCGCGCGGTCTCGCCCGCGAATCTACGCCCTTGCCGCGATTCTTCAACCATCCCGAAGTAATGGTGTTGGAAGTCGCCTCGGCGCCCCAATGATCTTCAATTTTTGATAAACTCTTCTTGAAATGAAAAAGCCGTTGCCAGTCAAAATCGTCGAAGCCATCGGGTGGGTATATATAGCGCTCGCGGTTTTACTGTTGTTTCGCGCCGTCATTGAGCTTCCCAGTGTGCCGGCGACAGAAAGCATCTGCATCGGTATATGCTTCCTTGTTCCGACTTTGCTGGCCGTCGGGATGCTCGTTTCTCTACGACGTAGGCGACGTGGATGGTTTGTTGTGCCGAACACGATGTTGCTTTCTCTATTGGTGGCGGGGTTGGCTTTGGATTCACTTGACCATGCTTCTGATGGATTGGTCCTAGCGTGTGTTGTTTCTTCGCTTTTTCTGATCGTTCCGCTTGTGCTGCTCTATTTGACGTCGTCTACCCTGTGGTTTAAGGAAAAGACGGAAGATGTGGCTGAATCGAATGGGTGCCTGTCCTGTTTGGTTGCTTTCGCGACATTTCTCATTACGGTTGCTTTGTTTGCGATAGTGTTTTCACCGGCAAGAGGTCGTATGATTCCCGGTATGGCGAATGTAATTTTGACGCAAGGCAAGGATTTGTCCTTGTGCATGGCGTATAACAATACGGCTCATGAGTCTGGCGAGGAATGGCTCGACATATTCAGTTGCACGAATTCGACGCAGTTTGTGCTGCTGTTGCGAGAGAAGTACGGTAAGGAACTTCGTAATGGGAACATCTATACGAATATCTGGTGCATAGCCGTCAATCCACCAGCTGATGATTCTTTTCCGCTGCTCTTCACATGCAACATCGATCCACGCGAACTCCTGTCGCAGACGGAAGTGGATCGCAGTTTGACATTGACTTGCCCGAAGACATGGGGTGGAACCTGTTTAAGAATTTGCAAAAAGATGGCAGTGATTGTCCGTGCCGGCGGTGCTGCCCAGATAGTGAGAAACATATACCTTAGCCCGAATCGGATTTTCCCCGACGGCATCCCCAAGCCAAACCCCGACACCTACTTCCTGACCCCGACCGGCCGCGTGGATCTTGTTGAAAGGCAACCGCAGTTGGGGACAGACCCCACGAAACCGTTGTAGAATGGGTATTTGCGCGGCCGTCGCGGGAAGGTTTTTTGACAGGATTAACATGATTAACAGGATTGAGAAAGGGGCGGAAGCATGAAAAAGTTTTTACTATTGCTTGCAGTCTCCTACATTCCAGGTGTATTGTTGTTGTTTGGCGAATGGCAGGAGGTATTGGGGTTTGCCGCCGCAAGTGTTCTTTTTGTGCCTTGGTTTACAGCATGGGCGATCATAGGTATGTGCTATGATGTTATGAGATGCGATGTCACGGGCGAGTGGCGGTTGCTATTCTTTGTCGTTTCCTATATTCTGTATATCGCCGCCGGGCTTATGTTCCTGATGGTGGATGAACGGCGAGCGCGATGGGTGGCCTTTGCTTTCTATGTGGTATTGGTGCTGCTTTCGATCTATGGCTTTACATGGTTTTGCAATAGTCATGCATGAATCATATTCCAAGAGAGGGAACTAACTAATGAATGCTCGAATGACATTTGCGCGGGTCGTCGCGGCAGATTTGACGCGTGGTTGATTTCGGCGTGGCAGTTTCGCTATAATACGCCCCAAAGCCGTTGAGGATGAGGAAATTGCTGGAAAACAGCGAATGAAAGGAGCAGGGGTGTGATTGCGCGAATGATGTTTGTGCGGGCCGTCGTGGGAACGGCGATTGCGTGGATGCTTCTTGCAGAAGTGTGTGGGTGCAGGGCGCCGCTTGCTTCTGAAAGAACGGAAGCGTTATCTGCGATAGAGCCCCAGGAACAAGCAAAAGACGGTGATGCCACAGCGCAGTACAATCTGGGTATATGCTACTACAACGGCGACGGCGTTGTTGATTATGAAACCGTAAATGGTGAGCAGCTGCTGGTAGAAAACAATCGCCATATCTATCTGGAGTTCAATCAGCTGTTTACCGGCTACGGCTGGGGCGTTACCAGCAAGGGTGTCAATGACTTTAATGGTATCGACATTATCGATATCCAGATCGGCGAGAATGAGAAGTCTGTTGAGAAGTTTGTGGGCACTGGCGAGAAAACTGTAACTGCTAACAAGCCAATCAAGCTGAATACCCTGTTTGCAGAAAAGGATGGCAATACAATTGCTATTGAAGATGCTAATATTCAGGTAGCGGTGACCGACCTGACCGAGGATGAAGTGAATATCACAGCGACCTTGAATAAGGAAGGTTTCCAAAATTGGGAAGACTATGAGCTGACTTTCACTGGCGCTGGTGAGGTTCAGATTACTATTCAGGATTACTACTTCTGCACACCTACTACTATCACTCTGACGGTAGAAGACCGTGCGGATGAGGTGAAGTTTGAGAACAAGTTTACGGGCAACTTCCTGTACCGTGTGGGC
>JAFYQC010000166.1 GCA_017547265.1 Kiritimatiellia bacterium
CTCGAGGTCGTGAAGGATCCGTCGCTCGTCGTGCAGCTCGGCATCCTGACGCCGCCGGAAAAGGCGGAGCCGCAGATCAACGGCGCGGACATCTGGGGCGTGAGGCCCGGCCATCCCGTCATCTTTCGTGTCGCAACCTCCGGCGAACGTCCGATCAAGTTCTCCGCGAAGGGTCTTCCCGAGGGTGTGACGCTCGACGAGAAGGGCGTCCTCAGGGGCGTCGCGCCGAAGGCGGGCGACTACGATATCGAGGTGACGGCCGAGAACTCAAAGGGCAAGGCGACGCGCACAATCCGGCTTGCTGTCGGTGACACGATCGCGCTGACGCCGCCGATGGGCTGGAACAGCTGGAACACGCTCTGCTACCGCTTGACGCAGGAGAAGGCAATGGCCGCGGCGAAGGCGATGGACGAGTCGGGGCTTGCGAACCACGGTTGGGCGTACGTGAACCTCGACGACTGGTGGGAGATGAACAACTCCGGTAGCCGGCGCATCGAGCAGCGCAAGAAGGACTACGGCGGACGCGAGGACGTGATCGGACCTGCGCGCGACGCGGCGGGCAAGATAATCCCGAACAGGTCGTTCCCGGACATGAAGGGACTTACGGACTACATCCACTCGCTCGGCCTCAAGGCGGGCCTTTACTCGTCGCCCGGCCCGCTCACGTGCGGAAAGTGCGAGGGCAGCTACGGGCACGAGCTGCAGGACGCCGAGAGCTGGGCCGAGTGGGGCTTCGACTACATAAAGTACGACTGGTGCAGCTACGGCGAGATCTTCAACAAGGAAACTGCCTCGCTGCCGGAGGATCAGCGCATCGAGGCCTTCGCCAAGCCCTATCGCGTCATGAACGAATGCCTGAAGAAGCAGAACCGCGACATCCTCTACTCGTTCTGCCAATACGGCATGGGCAAGGCCGAGACATGGGCGCGCGATGCGGGCGCGAACTGCTGGCGCTCGTGGGGCGACCTCAAGGACGCGTGGCACTGGATGGAGCTTGCTCTCGAGGGACGCATCGGCGCGGGCAACTACTGGAAGTACAACGGTCCCGGTTGCTGGGCCGATCCCGACATGATGATCGTCGGCCAGCAGTACTCGTTCGGCTACGACCATCCGACGTTCCTCACGCCGAACGAACAGTACACCCACGTCTCGCTCTGGGCGATGGTCGGCTCGCCGCTTCTGATCGGATGCGATCTCACGACGATGGACGATTTTACGAAGAGTCTCCTGATGAACGACGAGGTGATTGCCGTTAGCCAGGACCGCCTCGGCAAGACGGCGAAGCGCATCCGCCACGCAGACGCCGAGAGCGTCTGGGCGCGTCCGCTCTCGAACGGCTTTACGGCTGTCGCGCTCGTGAACCGCTATCCGTTTGCGCGCGAGATAAAGGTCACGTTCGCGGAGCTCGGGCTCGACGGCCAATGCTGGGTGAAGGACCTCTGGCGCCAGAAGTGCGAGGGCAAGCATTCAGGGTTCTATTTCGCGACGGTTCCCGCGCACGCGACCAAGCTTGTGAAAATGCGCAGCGTAGACTGTGCCAAGTGCGACTGACGCGGGGTTGCGCCGTCATAATGCAACTGACAAAACATGGCGCCAAGCAAGAGACGTAGGGCAATTGGGTGGGCGGCTTTCGGTTTGATCGCCTGCCTATGCTTGGCTGCGCTGTCCGTCGCCGCCGAGGTGCCGTTAGGACAGGATGTAGTCAGGTCGAACGCGGACTTCGTAGTGACTTGGAATGCAGGCGACGGCTCGCTCTCGTCGCTTGTAATGAATGGCGATAACGACCAGATGAACTGGATCGAGGGAACGGCACACTGGGGGCAGATACGCCTCGTCGCGCAGTCGCCGGGAAGAGCCTTCCAGAATTCGACGGCATTCCGGTTCAAGGGAATGCACGAGGACGGCGAGTGGGTGGTCTCGTCCTACGAAATGGAGAAGTGGGAGACGTTGCGCGCAGAGGTGAGACGCCGCGTCACCGACGAGGCGCTTGAGGAAGAGTATGTGTTCTTCAACGACGCGAAATGGCCGGTGTATTTCCGGCGCGGCGACCTCGGCATCCTCGCTACGTTCAACGACTCCTATGGCGATGCCGCAGAGTGTCTCGTTCGCCGCTGCCACGCGCACATCTGGTGCGGTGGCGAGAACTCGTGGGTTCATGTGCTCAAGATGGGGCCGTTTCCGACCGAGCTCGCGCTTGTACTCCAGAAAGGCGATCTCGACGCCTATTCGGTGCGTCGCCTCTGGGACGAGTGGTCAAACGACCGTGGCGACTTCGAGCTGCATCCCGGGGCCTTCGTGCTGAAGGGCGGCGAATCGCGGACGATTGCGTGGAAGGTCGCTGCTCATCCCGAGGGCAAGTTCGACGAGACGCTGCTTCGGCTTGGCGGCGTAAAGATTGACTTTCGCCAGGAGACGATATTCCCAGACGAGACCTTCGAGATCGACGTGACTTCGCCCGATGGCTCCGTGCGCCATTATTCGCGCAAGCCTGACAAGGGCGTTGGAGAATATGCGTTCGAGTTCGCGGCCGGCGGAAAGAAGGCGAAGGCGTTTGGCTACTGCTCCCCCTCGCTTGAAAGTCTGCTCGAAAGTCGCGTCCACTTCATCGTGCGCAATCAGCAGTGCCTCGACAAGGACAGCCCGCTCTACGGCGCGTATCTCATCTACGACACCGTCGACGGACGACAGTACTTCGACTACCGCTTTCGCGACTTCAATTCCTGTCGCGAGCGTATCATCATGGCCGTCACCATTGCGCGGTGGCTCTGCTCGCACGACGACCCCGAGGTGCGCGCTTCGCTCGACCTCTTCGAGAAATACGCCCGCCGCGAATGCTACGACAGCCGAACAGGCGCGGTGTACGACACGATTGGCAAGGATCCGAAATTCAAGCGGCTCTACAACGCGCCGAGTTTTTCGCGGCTCTGGTTCGAGCTTTTCAACCTGACGCACGACCCCAAGTATCTCGACGACCTTGAAAAGACGCTTTTCGGCTTCTACGAACTCGGCGGGGAGAAGTTCTATCCAAATGGAGCCGACTTCTCGTCGGACATTGCGCTTCTCGAACGCGAGGGGCGCGACGCCTCGCGGCTACGCGAACACCTCGAGCGCCACGTCGCGAACATCCTTGCAAACGGCCTTCGCTATCCATCGCACGAAGTCCGCTACGAGCAGACGATCGTGTCGCCTGCGGTTCACATCCTCTCCCGCTACTACCAGCTCGTCGACCGCAGGGCGGACATCCTCGAGCAGCTGAAAGACCATGTCGACGCGCTTAGCCGCTTCAACGGCAACCAGCCGGACCACAAACGTCGCGAAATCCCCATCCGGCACTGGGATGGATACTGGTTCGGGCGCAACCGCATGTACGGCGACACGCTGCACCAGCACAGCGCGTTTTCCGCGCGCGCGTTCATTCTCTATGCGGCGGCGTCCGGCGAGAAGGGTTGGCGCGAGAGAGCTGAAAGATGCCTTCGCAACTGTCTTTGCATGTTCAGGCCAGACGGCACGGCCACCGCCGCGTGGATGCTTCCATTCTCCACTGTGATGCTCGGCAAGGACGGCGAGCCGCTCTTCCCGCGCCAGCTCGGCGAGGCGCCCGATCCGTTTGCGAACGACATGGATCTTGCGCTCTACATCGCCATGGCTTCCGGTTTGCTTGGGGATTTTGGCGGCGAACCTGCTGATTCGACGTATGGGACTAGAAAATGCCAGCAGCAGACCCAGTAGCGGCGGCGTATCGCCTGGAGCATATTTTCAGTAGAACGCGAGACGATTATGGTATAATACTCACATGCGAGATTTTAATGTCAGAATGGGGGATGGCTTGATCGGGGGCGGTTTTCCATGAAAGTTCGCAAGGCGATTGTCCTGGCGGCGGGCCACGGAACTCGGCTTAGGCCGTTCACGTGCGCGACGCCGAAGCCGCTTATGCCTGTGTGGGGCGAGCCGATGCTCGGCCGCATCGTCGCCATGCTCCGTTCCTGGGGCGTAGACGACATCGCCTTCAACACACACTGTCTGCACGAGCAGGTAAAGGCCTGGGCCGACGGCTATCGGCGCGGCGCGGCGGCGGCCGGCGACAAGGTGAAGGTAAAGGTCAGCTACGAGCCAGAGATTCTTGGCACCGGCGGCGTGCTGAACCCGCTGCGCGAGTGGATCGCGGGCGAGCCGTTCTATCTCGTGAACGGTGACATCGTGGTAGAGAATGCGCCGAACCCGCTCGACAAGGTTCGCAATTTCGACAGCGCCGCCGTCATTGGCGTCGCCCTCGTCTCTGAGTCGGGCCCACGCACGATCGAGGTCGAGCCCGAGAGCGGCTTTGTCACCAACTGGCGCAGCCAGGACGCTGGCTGTGATGGCACTTATACCTACTGCGGCATCACTGTGCTAAAGCCGGAGATCCTCGACTTCGTCAAGCCAGACGGTTTTTCGTCCATCGTCTCGGCATACGAAGACGCAATGATGCACGGCAGGTTCGTTAAGGCCTTGAAGAGCCGCGAGATGCTGTGGACGGACGCAGGCACGATTCCGAGCTACATCGACCTCAACCGCGACGGTGACGACAACGCCTTCACCGACATCCCCCAAGTAAAGGCAGCGCTCGAGGCGGCGGGCTCCAAGCCGGATTCCGTCGAGTTTATCGGCGCGAGGGGCAGCGAGCGCGTGTTCTTCCGCTGCGACAAGGGCGTAATCATTCTATACGACGACGGCAATCGCGACGAGAACGGCCTCTACGCCGGCCACGCGCGCTTCCTCAAGTCGCGTGGCGTTCCCGTTCCCGAAGTGCTTGCCGATTTGCCCAGCATCAAGGCCCTCGTTCTCGAGGACGCAGGCGGCGAGAAGAAGATGTCCATCGACGACTACGCCAAGGTTGTCGAGGAACTTGTACGCTTCAATGCGCTCGGCGGCGATCCCGAGCTTGACAAGCTCAACCTCCTGCCCGGCTTCGACGACGAGACCTGGGAGTGGGAGAGGGGGCTTTTCCGCAAGTACTGCCTCGGTTCGCGCTTCCGGCGCGAGATGCCGAAGGATGTCGAGGCCGAACTTGAAAAGATCGCAGAGATTCTCGAGAAGGAGCCGAAGGCGCTCGTCCACCGCGACTTCCAGTCTACGAATGTCCTCTGGAAGAACGGCAAGCCCAGATTCATCGACTTCCAGGGCATGCGCCTCGGCCCTGCGGCCTATGACCTCGCGTCGCTTGTCTACGATCCGTATGTTACTTTCACCGACGACGGGCGTAGGGCGCTTGTCGCGCTTTATGCGAAGAAGTGCGGCCGCGCCGAAATAGAGAAGGTTCTTCCCTTTGCCGCAGTCCAGCGCCTCGTCCAGTGCCTTGGCGCCTACGGGCGGCTCGCGTCCGTCGGGCAGCCGCAGTTCTGCAAGTGGGTGCTGCCGGCGCTCCAGAATCTCCTTTCCGCAGCGGATGACGCCGGCCTTGATGCCGTTGGCGCGCTCGCGGAAGACCTCATCGCCGAGATGCGGCGAAGCCACGGTCACGAGGGCTGCTCGTGCGGACACGGTCACGACAGGGGATGAACGCGATCCGCCAGTTCCTTCGCAGAATCTGCCAGACGGGCGTGCGACGCCCGGGCTGCGTAAAGACCGTGGCCATGGGGCGTGAGCGCGTTTTCCGCGCGTGGGATGTTGGCGACGACACTTTCATTTTCGAGAAGGGCATATCAACCCACCTCGGCGAAAGGCCGAGTGTCCTCGTCGCGGAGAAGCGCGACCTGAGGCACGGCAAGGTCGGGCGCGTGTTCACGATGACGACGGGCAACCACTCCGTCGCCGCGTTCCCGCTCCTTGACGGCCGCTTCTGGAAGATATCTCGTCTCCCTTCCGCCCGTCGCGGCGACGTGCTGATGCATTCAATCCTCTGCGCGAACGTCGTGAACGAGACGATCGAGATCTCGCAGCGCGACGTTCCTTCGCCCAAGCTCTACGCCGCCGACGGCTGGCTTCTCGGTTCGCTCGGGTTCGCCATGAACGACATCGTGATGGGCGACAGGAACGAGACGACGCTTGCGCACTACCGCGAACTCGGCCAGGAGTGGCGCGTGAAGCCGCTCGCCTGGACGGAGACCGAAATGAAAGTCGCGCTCGCGGGCTCGAAGAAGCGCATCGCGACGAAGCTCAACTACTACCATTCCGCGCGAGGCGTCCACTTCCTCACGTTCCCCGAGCTTCGCCGTTTCGCGTCGCTCGCTCAGGACGATCCCGCCGAGTTCGTGCGGGGCGTGAAGGAACTCGTCTCGGTCTACGAAGGTCAGCCGTGTTCGTTCTGCCGCATGCCGAAGTACCGCGGCCACCACGAGATCGAGCTTTTCGGCATGAGGCGCGGTGTTGCGCTCGAGCGGCTCATCCCCGAGCTTGAGCGATTGATGGAGTCTGTCGCGCTCGGGCGGCTTGGCCAGCTCGGCGTCATCCAGAAGACGCAGGAGATACTTTCGCTCTACGAGTCGCTGCTGACTCGCCCAGAATTTGCCGACGAGACGTCGGGCGCGTTTACTGAGACGCTTTACATGTACATCACGGGCGAGATCTATGCCGTC
>JAFYQC010000167.1 GCA_017547265.1 Kiritimatiellia bacterium
AGGATATCATCAAGCGTCTCAAGGCCGAGGGCAAGCTTGTCCATCAGGCGACACTCGTCCACTCCTACCCGTTCTGCGACCGCACCGATACGCCGCTCATCTACCGCGCGATCGACGCGTGGTACGTTCGTGTCGAGGACCTTCACGAGCGCCTCGCGAAGAACAACGCAGGCGTTCACTGGACGCCCGACTACGTCGGCGAGAAGCGCTTCGGCAACTGGCTCGAGGAGGCGCGCGACTGGAACATTTCCCGCAACCGCTTCTGGGGAAGCTGCATTCCCGTGTGGGTCAACGACGACGATTCGGCGGACATGATCTGCGTCGGTTCCGCGAAGGAGCTTGAGGAGCTTTCGGGCGAGAAGGTTACCGACCTCCACAAGCACTTCATCGACAAGATCGTCATCAAGAAGGACGGCAAGACCTACCACCGCACGCCCGAAGTGCTCGACTGCTGGTTTGAGTCCGGCTCTATGCCTTACGCTCAGCAGCATTACATGGGTGGAACGGACGGGGGCTCGGGCGCCACCCCTGCTAGGGCATCCGCTTCGCGGACAGCCTCCGGCTGGGGGATACCCGCACCCTTACCCATGGACGATAAAGTCTCTAAGTTCTTCCCCGCCGACTTTATCGCCGAAGGTCTTGACCAGACGCGCGGCTGGTTCTACACGCTCATGGTTCTCGGCACCTGTCTTTTCGACAAGTCGCCGTACAAGAACGTCATCGTCAACGGTCTTGTTCTTGCGGAAGACGGCAAGAAGATGTCGAAGCGCCTCAAGAACTACCCCGACCCGACGAAGATGCTCGACACGTACGGGGCGGACGCGATCCGCCTCTACATGATCTACTCGCCCGTCGTGCGCGCAGAGAACCTGAAGTTCTCCGAGAACGGCGTCAAGCAGCTCATGCGTGACCTCCTGATTCCGTGGTGGAACGCGTACTCCTTCTTCGTGACTTACGCGAATGTCGATAATTTTGCGGACGCAGAGGTGTTGCAACCCTCCTTCGCCAAGGCTACGGCGGGCGATACCAAGACATTCGAGGCCACGAATGTCTTGGATCGGTGGATCGTCTCTTCAATGGAGACTCTTATCGCCGACGTTACCGCGGCGATGGACGCCTACGATCTGCAGCGTTCGGTGAGACCGTTCGTCAAGTTCGTCGAGGACTTGACCAACTGGTACATTCGCCGCTCGCGTCGCCGCTTCTGGAAGTCCACGAACGACGGCGACAAGCTCTGCGCGTACAGGACGCTTCGCTACGTGCTCGTCCAGCTCTCGAAGGTTGCCGCGCCTTTCACTCCGTTTATCGCAGAGGAAATTTACAGGAATCTAATCTGTGTCGATGGGCGGGGTGCGGGGCAGCCGTATCCCCCTCGCGCCAGCGAGCCCGAAGGGGCCCCTAGGCGGGGTGAAGCCCCGTCCGTTCCAGAATCCGTGCATCTCTGCGAGTTCCCGACGGCGAACGCCGCGGCTCGCGACCTCGCGCTCGAAAAGCGCATGGCCGCAGTCCAGACGGTCGTCGAGCTCGGTCGCCGCCTCAGGGCGGACAACGACCTCAAGGTTCGCCAGCCGCTTAGCGCCATACGCGTCGCCGGTGCCGACGTGAAGGGGCTTGAAGATCTCATCACGGACGAGCTCAACGTCAAGAAGGTCGAATATGTCTCCGACGAGACAGAGCTTTGCGACGTCAGCTACAAGGCGAACTTCAAGACGCTTGGAAAGAAGTGCGGCCCGAAGATGAAGGCGGTAGCGGCGGCGATTGCTGGCCTTGGAACGGACGGGGGCTCTGGCGCCCCCGCACCCTGGCCCAAGGTGATCGAGGGCTTAGAGATAGCCCTCGATGACGTCATTATTACCCGCGCGCCGAAGGCCGGTCTTGTCGTTGCGTCCGAGGGCGCGAAGGTCGTAGCGCTCGAGACGACGCTTAGCCCCGAGCTTGTCGCAGAGGGCTTGGCGCGCGAGTTTGTCAGCCACGTCCAGGCGATGCGCAAGGAGGCGGACTTCGAGGTCACGCAGCGCATCAACGTCACCGTAGAGACCGACGCCGAGCTAAAGGCGGCGCTTGAGACGCACATCGAATACGTCAAGGGCGAGACTCTGACGGTGGAGTTTGCGTTTGGTGCGGTCGATGCTGAGGCAGTCGATCTGAACGGCCATGCCGCCAAGATCAAGATTCAGACCAGGTAAGGCGAGAATAAAAATGAGAAAGCTTCCATTTGACAAGGCGTGGATCGAGGAAACGGCGAAGAAATGGCCGACGCCGTTTCACGTCTACGACGCGAAGGCGATCCGCGAGAACGCGCGTCGCCTGAAGAAGGCGTTTGCATGGAACAAGGGCTTCCGCGAATACTTCGCCGTAAAGGCGGCGCCGAACCCGCACCTCATGAAGATGCTGAAGGAATTCGACTTCGGGAGCGACTGCTCGTCGATGGCAGAGCTCATTCTTGCCGAGAAGGTGGGCAACGTAGGCGAGGCGATAATGTTTACGTCGAACGACACGCCGGCCGAGGAGTTCAAGAAGGCGTGGGAACTTGGCGCGATTATCAACCTCGACGACATTACGCATTGGGATTTTCTGCTTAAGGCGGTTGGTGGAACGGACGGGGGTTCTGGCACCCCCGCACCCCGACCCATGGAACTTGAGAGCCATGTTCTCTGCTGCCGTTACAACCCCGGGCCCTTGAAGGGCGGCAACGCCATCATCGGCAAGCCCGAGGAGGCGAAGTACGGCTTTACGCGCGAGCAGCTCTTTGACTGCTATGCGAAGATGAAGGCGGCGGGCGTCACGCGCTTCGGCCTCCACACGATGGTCGCCTCTAACGAGCTCGACCCCGAGTACATCATCGACACCGCAAAGCTTCTTTTCACGCTCGCATGGGAGATCCACGAGAAGGTCGGCATCGACTTCGAGTTCGTGAACATCGGCGGCGGCATCGGAATCCCCTACAAGCCCGACCAAAAGGCGATGAGCTTGGAGCGCGTTGGAGAGGGAATCCGCGACGCCTACGCCGAGCTCGTCGAGGCGAAGGGCATGAAGCCGATCCGTCTCTACATGGAGTGCGGTCGCTGCATCACCGGGCCCTACGGCTATCTCGTCGCCAAGGTGCGCCACATCAAGAACACCTACCGCCTCTATGCGGGACTCGACGCGTGCATGTCGAATCTCATGCGCCCCGCGCTTTACGGCGCCTACCACGAGATCGTCGTTCCTGGCAAGGAAAACGCAGCAGAGCGCAAGGTCTACGACGTCACTGGCTCTTTGTGCGAGAACAACGACAAGTTCGCAATCCAGCGTGAGCTCCCTGTTCTCGAGCCGGGCGACTACGTGGTGATCTGCGACGCAGGCGCACACGGTCACGCGATGGGATTCCAGTACAACGGCAAGCTCCGTTCGGCCGAACTTCTTCTCGAGGAAGACGGCTCTGTGCGCGAGATCCGCCGCGCCGAGACTCTTGCCGACTATTTCGCAACACTCTCGTTCCCCGGATCGGAGTTCGCTGACATCGCGACAACGCTGTAGGACATGGAAGAGCCAATCGTAAAGCTTGAGAAGGTCTCGAAGACTTTCCGCGACTTCTGGCTGAGGCCGACGGTCGAGGCCGTGTCGGGTCTCGACCTCGAGGTCCGCCGCGGCGAGGTCTTTGGCCTGCTTGGCCCCAATGGCTCAGGAAAGTCCACGACGATAAAGATGATGCTCGGGCTTCTCGCACCGTCGTCGGGAAAGATATCCCTCTTCGGGCTTCCGCCGCATGCGAAAGCCGCGCGCGCGAAACTCGGGTATCTCCCCGAACTCAGCTATCTCCATCCGTTCCTCACGGCCCGCGAGACGCTTATGTACTACGCGGGGCTCTGCAACCTGCCGAACAAGGTCGCGCGCGAGCGCACGGACCAGCTTCTTGAAATGGTAAAGCTCTCCGATGTCGCCACGCGCGCTGTCGGCGGCTTTTCCAAGGGCATGGCGCGCCGCGTCGCGCTCGCGTCGGCGCTCATCGGCAAGCCCGAGCTCCTCGTCCTCGACGAGCCGACTTCTGGGCTCGACCCCGTGTCGACGAAGGAGGTCAAGACGCTCGTCAAGGCGCTTGCCAAGAAGGGCATGACGGTGCTCACCACGTCGCATCTCCTCGCGGACTCCGAGGACATTTGCGACCGCGTGATGATCCTGAACCGCGGCAAATCCGCCGCGGAAGGAAAGGTTTCGGAACTCGGCGAGTCGCTCGAGGAGTTCTTCCTCGCCAAGGTGGGAAGCGGAGATGATTTCGCTCTGGCGGATTTTCTGGCTTGAGGTCGTCGCGCTCGTCCGGTCTTGGACCGCGCTGATGCTCCTCGTGGCGTCGCTTGGCTGGATGTTTGCCGCCAATTTTGTCCTCGTCACGGATGCTACCGAGGAGGGCAAGAGGGAGATGCTCGTTCGCTACGGGCTTGGCGGCGTGTTTGCTTTGCTCATCATCGCAGTCCTTGCTGCGGCTACCGGCCTTATCGCGTCGGAACGAGAATCAAAGTGTCTTCAGTTGACCCAGGTGCGCCCGGTGTCCGCTTTCTCAATCGCGTGGGGCAAGTTCCTCGCGCTTGCCACGGTCGCTGCGGCGATACTTGCCTTCCCTTGCGTGACTCTCTTCGTCTCGTCGGAGTTCTCGGATCGCCAGTGCAACCACGTGTACCGCCCGCTCCTCGAATCTCCGAGGGAGGAGGCGCTCAAGATGTACGACGCCTACATGGCCGATCCCGACACTTCGCCCATGGTTAAGAAGGCGCACAAGTCCATCGTCCTCAGGATACTCGAGCAGCGTGCGAAGGACCACTACCAGACTGTGCAGACTAACGAGACCGCTTCGTGGACGTTCCCCGGCTTCTACGACTGGAGCAACGGCAGCCCGTTTGTCGAGCCGTCCGCGAGATTCAAGTTCTCCAACACTTTCAGCATGCGCGACGAGGTAAACGGGACAGTTATGGCAAACGGCTTCTTCGGCATCGTAAGCAATATAACGCAGACGGCGGTTACGGTGCCGCTGCACCTTTGCCAGCTTGGGTGGGATCATGACGTCCTTTCCTTTAAGAACAGGGGCGAGAAGCCGGTTATGCTTCGCCCGCGGCAGGATGTGGAACTGCTTGTTCCTGCCGACTCTTTTGCGTGGAATCTCTTTCGCTCGTATGTGGTAATGGCGTCGATCCTAGCTCTCATAGCCGCCTTTGGCGTATTCCTCGGCACGGGGCTTTCGCGTCCGGTCGCGCTTTTCGTTGCTTTTGTTATGCTTATTGTCGTTGAGATGGGGCCGAGCGTCGTCGAGCAGTATCCCGATAGTCTCGAGACAAACGCCATTGACAGGTTCGGGCTTTCGGTAGTCCGCGCAGTGGGGGCATGTGCAAAACCGCCGAGCGCGCTTTCGCCGCTTTCCGCGCTCGCCGCCGACGATTGCGTCGAGTCCAAGGACGCGCTTGGGACTTTTGCGGCCGACTTTATCCTTGCGCCGCTCGTCCTTTCTCTCCTTTCTGCGCTTATAATGCGCCGAAAGACGTGAGGTTTGGCAGATTTTAATTGGGGTCGGAAGTAAGTGTAAGCTAATTTACCGAATTGACAATTCTCGGGGTAATTGATACAATTCTCACGGCGTGTGATTGTGCATGCTATTATAGAACGGGGAGGAAATTCATGTCGCTATCAACGATTCTAACCTTAACACGCGGCTTTGTCCGCTCTTCCGCATTTCTCGTCGCGACGCGCTTTCTCACGCTTGCGCTCACCCTCGGCCTCGCCTCGACAGCGTGGGCGGACTTCCAAAAGACGAATCCCGTCACGGGGGAGACGGAAAGCTACACCTGGAAGTTTGTCGGTACCGACACTTGGAACGGCACTGGCTATTGGCAGGATTCAAGCGGCGCCAACCCATCCGGTGTTCCGGCAAAGACGGGTGAAGATACATGGGACCCCATTCTCTTTGACGGCAATACGATCAATATCAACGCCGGCATGTCGGTAGAGGGCTGGAATCTCAGGATGGGTCTTTACAACGGTGCCAGCGTCACGATGAACACCTTCGTCAAGTTTCAAGGTGGCGATGGCGTTGATGTTATGTGGATGACCGTCGACGACTCGTCGCAACTCACAATCGGTGGCTTTGGCAAGGGCAATATCTCCGCAAATCAAATCATTAAACTTTCTTCAGCAAAGGCGAGCGGCATCGAGTGGCTTGTTAATCTTGAATCCACGGGCACCGCCAACAATACCTTTGAATATTATTTGAAGGGTGATGGTAGCGTTTCGTATCAGGCCGTTTCTGCCGCCAACCACAAGATCAAGATGGCAGATGTGACACTCTCCGGTGGTGCTAAGTCCGTACGGTCAAAGACGCTTGTAACTTTTATCTCCACGGACAAAACCTTTACGGCGGATGCCACAATCAAGGTCATGTCGAATGATGTTGTTGTCGGCACAGAACATCTGGCTGCCGTAAACACAACTGGTATGACTACGCTAACGGCGGATGGCCGTGTCGGAGCTTGCGAATTGGTTCAGACTTCAACTGGCATCGTCCTTTATTATGTGGACGGTTCCGAATATGCATACGTTCCTTCCATCAACGTCAACTTCACGCATGGTACGGACTCCGACCTTACGACGTCAGCGAATGTTGGCTTGGCGGTATACGCAGTTCCTGGTACATCGTGGAACAACATGCCCTTGTCTGAAACCATCCAGGAGGGGGAAGGTGTTCTTAATCAGGTGAAATCGACCGACTCCACGGGCACTGCGAGCGTTGAATCAGGTGTCTCGGTGGCTGTCTCTGGCGCGCGTGGCTCGTATTACTGCTGGAACGGCGTTGCTGCGGCATCAGACCCTCGTCATGGTTATGTTGATGATGGCGAAAACTATCAGACGCCTACGGTCACTGTTACTGGTGTCCCGTATGATTATTATCGCGTGATCGTATATTGCGCGACGGATACGGCAGATGCTAAGTTTGGCTATGTTACGGTTAACGGTACAGATTTTACCTATGTTGATGGTCTCTTGGCGGCAGGTACGGCATCGTGGGGTAATACTGGTAACTACGGTGGTGCTCTTGCGATTGCCAAGGGTGTAAATACTCTCGTCACCGATGTGCTTTCTGGCTCTACGGCGACAGTCGTAGGCCACAATATGAGTGGTGCGCGTGGTTGTATCGCCGCAATCCAGATTGTCAAGGCTGAAGTGGATGCCGATTTGGTGATTGCCGTCACTGGCGACACCACGTACACAGTTTCTGAGAACCCAACCTATGGTAAAGTTCAGATAGTTGGTTCGGGAACCCTTACATTTGACGGCGCGGGCACGATTACCGCGGACACGTTCGATGTCGGTTCTTTTGTTGCAGTGAAGATGGGATCCAATATCGCACCTGTTGCTGTCATCGGCTCTGGCGTTGTTGTATATGATGGCGCGGTTCCTGCCTCGACCACAAGCTTTGCGGATGACTGGACTGGCACGGTGTGGATCAAGAACGTTACGCATAATGGAACCAGTAGCGGAGATGGCCGCGATTTCGACCCAAACAAGTACGGGAACATCAATTCAAAGGTGAAGCTTACAGGAGTGACGTGCTATCTTAAGTACATAGCAACGACTCGTCCAACCATCGTTCTTGAAGATGACGGGGATACACCAGCGCTGACGGTTGACAATGGCTACGACGCTCAGTCATATATCCTCCGCATTCTTTCGGGTGGCGGGACACTGAAGGGCTCTGGAAGTGGCGGCGAGCAGCAGAAACTAGTCATCAATGGCTTCGCCGACTTCACAGGCAGCATAGACGCGGGGACTCGTTCGATTTTCATTTCGCCTCAGACGTCTGCACAGTCCGCTTGGGGGAGTGTGCCAGAGGTTTCTGGTCGCACAGGTGTAATCTATGTCGACGCAAATGCCACTGGAACGATTGATGCTGCGGCGAAGTGGACGACGGCGGCGGAAGGATCGATTGTCGTTGCGGGCAATGGCGAATTGTATTTCTCAAATGCATCTTCTATTACCAATACAGTTCGTGGTGCAGGCAAAGTCGTTCGCACGGGCATTACTTCGCATGGTGCAGTCGGGTCTGTGCTTGGGCTTACAGACTCGGAGAATTGGACTGGTGTGTTCGAGTTCCGTAATTGCAACATGGGGTTGTGGCACATTAGCACATTTGGCAATGCCAATTCGACGGTAAGGCTAAATGGAGTAACTAGTTATCTTTATGGTGATGCTAACAGTGCTAACCATAATGTAGGAACTCTGGATGTTGGTGTAAATGGATGGATAGTTGATGGATCCTATAAGGGGGTGACTTTTGCAATTCCGGCGAAGTTAACAGGGGCTGGTACTTTTACGGTCAATACATCGAATTCAAGTGGTGCGACTGAAAATAACAGAAACAAAACGTTTAAATTCACTGGTGATGTCTCTGAATTTTCTGGTATTTTAGCCTTTGGTGGAAGTACGGAATATACACGGATAGTCATCGGTGAAACAACTCGTGAGTTTGTGCCGAAGTCTCTTGCGATTGGTGGGGATGCAGTCCTGAATGTTAGGTGCGATTGGTCGGATGCTGGGCTTGCGGGTGGTGTATATGTGGATGAGCGAGGATTGTTGGATGTAACGTTTGCTGAGGGTTATGTCCATTCTGCGGTGGGTTTTGCAATAGATGGTGTTATCAAGACAAAGGAAGTCGCCTTGGCTTATGGTAGCATAGGGCCGGAGTCTGCGCCTGTAACAATTAACGGCACTGGTGTTCTTGAGTTGACGAGCGCTGGGAACAAGGAGGACTATAGAGATTATTCCAATGTCACAGGAACTGGTACTATCAAGTATTCTTCTACCGCTGGATGGCGTCTCTTCCCGAGCGACGGTGCGAAGATGCCGGCCACGACGCTTACGATCCAGGCCGAACTTGCAGACTCGTTGATTATTGCATGTTCCAATGAAACTGTTATCGGAAATCTTGCTGGCTCCAAGAATATTCGGTCCGATTGGACCAATAATGGCGAGAGCGGTAGAACGCTCACCGTCACTCAGTCGAAGGATACGGAATGGCAAGGCGAGTTCGTGAACAACCGCATAACACAATTCAATGTTGTAGCTCCTGCAGAGGGCGATGCAGGTACGCTGACGCTGTCAGGAACGCAAAGTGCGACTATTCCTTTCCGGATTGGGTCTGGAGCGAAGGTTAATATTGCAGGTAAGTGGGTCGGTCCCGTGTCCGTCGAGGGTACGATTGCGGGCTCCGGCACGATTGACGGTGAGCTGACGGTAAGTGGTGGTGCGACTGTCTTGGTAAATGATGCAAAGCCGCCTGAAGTGACTGGCAATGTTACTCTGTCTGGCAACATTGAGATTGCCGTTGCGGATGATTTGGATGCGTCAACCCTGACCATTCTTCGCGTGACTGGAGATGGCGCTACGTTGGACGCGAGCGAGGCTTCGTTTACTGTGAGAAACGCGAGTGGCAAGGCCGTTCTGGCGCGTGTAGTTGCGAAGAGCAGAGAACTACGTTTTTCCAAGGGCGGCTTCTACATTCACTTGCAGTAAATGATGGCATTAGGGTGAAGTCAATTTGCTACAGTGCTGTTTCTGTCAAAGGATTCTTTCCCGATGACTGGCGCATCTACGATGCGGCGCTGACGGCTAATGAGATCAAGGCGCTTAAGAGTGCGCTTCTCCCCGATCCGCTCTTTATTCGGCTTAGGTAGTGAAGTGCCGGGTCGGCCGCAATAGTCTAATTACGTTGGAGGAATCCATGTGCAAGTCAACTTTTATGTTGTTGGTGTTGTTGGTTGCGCCAATGACATTGGTCACCAATGCCGCGTCGATAAATATTAATTTTACGGCTGGAACTGCCTTGAGCACTTCTTCCGGCCTTGGAATATTGGGGTATAGGGTTCGCGGGGATTTTTGGGATAACCTGATTGGCAATAACGGTACTCTTGGAACGGTGCATGTCGTTTCGTCGAGCGGCGAACGGTCCGTCTTGGATGGGGCGTCCGTGACAATATCGGGAACGCGTGGTTATTGGGATTGCTTAAGTCTTGCTGCCGATTCCGAACTTCGTGCTGGATACATTGACGACAATGTTGGCAATATGACGCCAACGGTAACGGTTAGAGGCGTTCCTTTCTCAAGATATCGCGTCATCGTGTACCACGCCGCCGACTCGGCCAATTTCAAGTTAGGCTACGACACGATAAACGGCATTGACTATTCTGGTGTGTCGGGGGCTACGGCGCATGGAACAATGCCGTGGGGGTCGACAGGCCCGTCTGATTCTGCGAACGCGATATCTGAGGGCGTGAATGCCATTGTGTCCGGGATCTTGGCAAGCAACGACACTGCAACGGTGACGGTAACTGGGCACGGCCAGGCATACGCGACAAGTTATAACATGTCCGTCAGGTCTGGAATTGCGGCGATACAGGTTGTGGACGCAACGGACGAGATAGTCGATGTGTCGGCGCTGTCGGGAAGGTTTACGTCCTCGTCTAATAACGGCGCTTGGTCGTTGCCGACAGACGCGTACCTCTCTAACGATGATGTGACGAGAGCTGGCATAGTAATCGGCACGAATGCCGTGACAAAGGCTATGACGGATTCTGCTTGGAGCATTTCTGCGACTGTTGTCGCTTCAATACCGCAAGAAGCTCAGGGAACATTGAGCGCCTTTAAAGTCGGCACCCATGACGTGCGCGCGCACTACAATGGAGATGGCACGTTTCTCATTGCCTACGACACGGTTTCGCAGCCCAATGGATATGCTGTCAAAACGGCGAAAATCGATGTCTCTGGAATTCATGCATGGACGCTCACTCATGATGCGTACTACGGTAATGGCACGCGGCTTTACAAAGACAAGGTGCTTGTAGCGGATGCGTCTGACATAAGGTGGTATACCAACAAAGTGCAGACTGCGATTGCCTTTGGGAACAGAACCGATGGTGGCGATCCGTTGTCTGGAGCCACGATATATGCTGCATTTACCGATTTCCGCAACTATGATGCTTCTTGCGCGCAAGAAGCCCTCAATTCTTTTGACGCTGCCATCATAGGGAATGTTGAAAAGTCCGATTACTTGTCGGGGCGCATGGAGATTCTCTCGCATGTTCTGCAATATGCAACTGGTTCTTCGGAGACGGTCGCGGCCATGGATTCTCGCCAGTCATCCAGTGCCGACATGGCGACCTGTTGGCATGTGCCGTTGGATGCGACTCTTGCCAATGGGAGTTATGTAGAAGCGGCGCAAATCGTTCGTGACGCCATGCTTGACACTTTAGCCCCCGGTTTAGCCACAAATGCCGCCTGCGTGAGCGTGCTGGCAGAATTGCCATCTGGCGTCGCTGGTGCTGTAGCCGGATTGACTTTAAAGAACGGCACAAGCCGACATTATGTGTTTGCGTACTCAAATGGGGATGGAACATTTTCGCTTGGATACGATACTACGCGGGCTCACAACAGCAATAGGTCCGAAAAGTTTGACTTGTCTGGTGTCCATGTGTGGACGCTTGCGTCTTCGGCAAATGGAGGAGCGAGATTCTATAGAGATGGCGATGAAATTCTGCGAGTCGACGGCATTAAATGGACCAATCCGCTTCACTCCGTCTCAGAGGCATTGTCTATTGGCAACGATACGCGAAACTGTCATCCGCTCGCCGGAATGAAAGTCTATGCCGTCCATTCTGATTTCGCCCCGAATGCCACTACAGTCTTTAATGCCGCTGCTGAGTGTGCAGGAGCCGTTTTCGATAGTTTCAATTTCCTTGACGATTATTCTGGATGCGACACCAAAACAAAGATCGAGTTTTTTGACAACTATCTAGAGACAGGGGTCGTCGGCACTGCTTCGCTCAATGGCGAAGTTCAGAGTGCTGCAAAAAGCGCGGAGTTGATTCGGCTCTTTGGGGCGGAGGCGGTGTCTGACGAGGGCGTTACGTTCAAGATTGACGGCCTTGACATGTCGAACGGAACGCTTACGCTCGGAGTTTCGCCGTCCGTCACGAGCGGCAACACGCTCTCCGTCGTCGGCAAGAAGGCTCTTGTCGACAGATGGCAGAGACTGCGCGTGAATCCGCAGGGCTCGACCGTGACGGTAACCGACAGCGATCTTGCCGACTACCGTTTCTTCCAGCTTCGTGCCGAACTTGGCGAGAAGGGGCTTGGATATACGGTGCGCGAGACGCCGATTGTCGGCGACCGTGCGAATACGGAATCAGAATCGCACATCACCGCGGCAAATGCAGGGGGCGAGGCGGTGCTTTTCTCGATTGACCTTGATGACGGTGCAGATGGAGACTATTTGGCTGCTGCCTACAAATCCATTTCCTTTCAGCTTGACGGGGTTACGGCTGGAGCGACGGCTACGCTTGCCACAAATGGCGTCATTGTTGCGGCGGCAGTCGTTGCGGAGGGTGGAACGGTTGATTTTACCGGCCTTCCGCAACTTGGCGACGGCACGACGCTTTCCGTCGGGGTTTCAACATCTGACGCCAGTGGCAATATCGTCACGACCAATCTTTCGGAACGCGCCGGTGCACTTGCCTATGCCTGGGGCGATGGAGAGGTTGTTGCGATTGACGGCGGCGTGACGAACACGATGACAATGCTGGCCTTCAAGCCCAAGACAGACGTAAATAAGGGTGCTGATGGCGGTGCATACAGGATACCTGCCATTGCGAAATCGACAAATGGCGTTATCGTGGCGCTTTATGATTGTCGGTACAACAATTCCGGCGACTTGCCAAACGCCATTGACTTGGCGGAAAACTGGTCGGGCGACAACGGGGATACTTGGTCAAAACCACGTGTGGCTGTTGACGTTCCTAATAACGGCGAGCAGACGCTTGGCAAAGAAACGGACATAGGCGATCCTTGCGTCCTTTATGATTCAGTCGATGATAAGTTTTGGGCGATGGGCATTACCGGAGGAGGGCTGAGCCGCTCCCATGTGGATAACACTCCGATTTCCGACGTTGTGCTCTATACAAGGGGGACAGGGAAGGATGCTCAGTGGGCGAACAGGCGCAGTGTCAAGTCCGAGCTTCTTGCAGCGCTTGTCGCTGTCGGCGAAACTGCAACTGCCGACGAATCAATAAAGGGGATACTTCAGGGGCCCGGACATGGTATCGTCCAGAGAAACAAAACGACTCTCATGCCGGCCGGAACGTTGATATTCCCAATGCAGTATTTTCCTGTCAATTCGAATTTTTACGATTCACGAACATTTGCCGCGTATTCCAAAGACGGCGGAGAAACGTGGCAGACGACGAAGCTTACAGATGCCGCTGTTGTCGCGCAGGAGAACTGCATCATGGAACTCGACGACGGCTCATGGTACATGATCGCAAAGGGATATTCTCGGCAGCTTTTCAGAACGACGAATTATGTTGATTGGAAGCATGTTGGCAGTATATCCCCGTCATGCTGGGTGCAGGGAACATGTATCAGGATGGGTGTTGCCGCTGATGGCAACAGTAGGTATGTTGCATGCTTCACCGTGTCTACCAGTCCGGCGAACCGCTCGCACCTTACTCTTCATTTTGGGCGAGACACGACGCTTGAGACTCCAGATGGCGATGGCGTCGTGTGGGATTGCGGAAAATGGGACATCTATCCGGAAGAAACTGGCGGCATGAGCTACAACTCGCTCGTTATGCTTGACGACAGCACGCTTGGCGTTCTTTTCGAGTCTCGCGGCCACATTTATTTCCGCAAAGTGGATGTAAGCGAAATGCTGAAATGAGAAGGGAAGGGACAACATGAAGAAAACGATCACGATGCCGAGCGGGAACGGCAAGGGCGTGGACAACTCCGCCGGCGCCGAAGACCTCGTCTTCATGGCCCTCATCGTGAAGCAGTAGCGCGACTGCCCGAGAACGGGTCAAGCAGTTTTACGCCCAAGCCCTGCATGTCGCGCACGTTGCGCGTCACGAGCACGAGGTTGTCGACTTTTGCGGTGGCGGCTATCAGCGCGTCTACGGCGGGGCGCGGCGTACCGGCGCGCGAGCATGCGGCGAGTGTCGCTCCCCAGCATTCGGCTAAGGTGGTGTTTACAGACAGGACTCGAGAGCCAAACGACGCCACGAGTTCGTCGAGCCATTTTGAAAGTTCCCTTGCTTTCTTCGTTTCTCCGAGAAGACAGATTCCGTTCTTGATTTCGCCAACGGAAATCGTAGACATGAAGAGTGTGTTGGGGTCCTGTTTTGAAAGCCATTCCATGACGGCAGGGTTCGGCTTCTTGGCGCGCGTCTCGCTGATGACGCATGTGTCGAGGAGGTACATCATCCAAACACCGCCTTCCTTGTCGGGGACTTGTCGCGCACTGTCGCGAGCCCGCCGTCAATTTTCGGTCCGCCAGTCAAGACGTCTATCGACGATCGCGAAGGCGGTGCCAGTTTCCTGTAGTCGCTGTAGGAGATCATTACGACAACGGGCGAGCCTCGCCGTGTGACAATCTGCGGCTCTACTTCGCAGGCGCGGTTAACAACTGCGGAAAATCGGCTCTTTGCGTCTTGCAGCGCCCATACTGAACTCATGGCAATTCCTCCTTCTGACTAGTCTGACTAGTTGGCGGTATTTTAGCAAATTCTTCCGTGCGAGGTCAAATGGCTTTTGGTATAATAGCGCCATGAAAAACGGGGATGAGACTCGCGATCCGCATTGCGGGATTGCAGTTGTGCTATGCGCTTGTGCGGCGCTCACGCTTGGCGCGAATGTGTCCGCATTGGCGGACTCCTTCTCGCCAACAAATATCGTCGTCGCGCCGCTCACAGATGCGCATTGGACGCAGGGCGCGCCGTACAACGGCTATTCGCCTTTAAAGGACAATGGCGAAAACTGGGCGGCGGGATGTGTTGCCATCGCCGCATCGCAGGAGTTGCTTGTGTGGCAGTGGCCATGGCGTTTCGGCGCCACGCACGAAGTTTCCCACATTGTCTCGGGATCCGATAATTCAGTCATCCGTTTTGATGGCACGGTCCCGTTTGACTGGGCTTCGTTGAAGAACTCTTATTCGTCTTCTGATTCGTTTGCGTCCCGCCATGCGGCAGCCAGACTCACTCTCTTTTGCCAATCGCTTGTCCAAATGCAGTTCGTTTCCAGCGGCGGCGAGGCAAAGAAGGGTATCGACGGCACAATGGAATGGTATGAGTATGATGGCAACGTCACTCCGTCAAGCGGGGATGCAGCACTTGCGAAGATACTTGCAGATCTGGAATTTGGCAGCCCCTTGCAGGTCGGCGTGAATGTCGGCGGATATGGTGGGCACGAAGTCGTCGGTGTCGGATATGGCACCGGCACTAACGCGACGGGCGAAACCGTGCAGCTCTTGGGCCTGAACATGGGCTGGGGCGGTGCGGTTCAGTGGTGGAACCTTGCTTCCACAAGCGGTTCTTATATTAAAAGCGCCAAGGTGGGATTCCGCCCGATTAAGTCAGTGCAGATTGAGCCGCTTGCGCCTGTCAGCGGCAGCAGCGTGACACTCAATTGGCACCTGCCCAACTGCTACACAAACAAGATAAGCGGCTTTACAGTGGCGAAGAAGACGCTTTCTGCCTCTACGACAACATGGACGGACGATTTCGCCGCTGGTGGCAAGGGGCGCTCGTCAAACGCCAATGCCATGCGAGCAAAGGACGGCGCGCTTTTTGCTTGGGACGGAACTACATCGTCGATTTACACTTATGACGAGAAATTTGAGTTGACTTCGGACTCGGTCTTGACCTACGACGTCGGCAGCGCCTATATGTCCGGCATGCAGGCAAGGTTCGAAGCGAAGTTCGGCGACGGCGAGTGGCAGAAGATAGGTGATATACACTTGAATGGTGGGCGCACTTCCTATTACGACAAAGACGGCGCACCTTCGACGATGACCTCGGGGGTTGCGATCAATCTCGGTGCGTATGGCGGAAAGATTGCGCAGTTCCGGATTGCCGTGGAATATACGAGCGGCGGCACATACGCCAACAATTGGGCCAGCATGAAAATCGACAACCTGTCTGTTTCGAATGTCAGGATGTTCGAGGCGGACACCGTGGTAACAATTAACGATGCTTCTGTGCGGACGGCGACGCAGAGCGGACTGGAAACGAACAAGACTTATGCTATTTCTGTTGCGCCGATCATGAGCGACGGGTCGGCTTCAGTTACGCAGACTGTGACAACTGTTGTCGGCACTCCTGCCGCAGCTCCGAGTGCGATCGAACTCTCTGCAATAATTAACGGCATCGAGATGATTCAGGAGGGCTTTTATCTTGAATGCGGAAGCGGAACAACGACATTCAATGTAACATCTGTCAACGCAACTGCGCTACAGGCCCTGCCAAGTCATTTGAGCATATTGCCTGACAACGCTGTTTCAGTCTCGGGGAACGGCGGTGTGTTCACAGTCACTATTGACGGCTCCAAGCTGTCTTCCCGCTGGGAAGGGGCGAAGACGATTCTCACTTTGAAGGCGTCCAATGGAGATGGCGCAGTGGCCGCGAAAGACATTGTGCTCAAGTTCAACCGCAATGTTGTCATGGGTGCCAGGACATATACATTGACAGGCTCCACCAATGCAACTGCTGCAGTAGAGTTTATCGGTGGCACCACGATTAATGGCGACGGCCACACATTGACCGTCAAGGCCGGCGCATTCACCGGTTCGGGCGATGTCACACTCACAAACGGCACCTTTGTTTTTGAAGACCTTGGCGATTTTGAGGGAACGATCAATGTCGACTCTTCCGCTGCGGTCTCTTTTGCCGGAGCCAGTTGCCCGGCACTTAAAGGTTCGGGGGCAATTGCGATTTCCGCAGATGCGACGATTGACGATTATTCACAGTGGAATGGAACGTTGGTCGTCGCAAGCGGAGCGACCGTTACCGTTCCATCCCAGGGTCTTGGCTGGACAGATGTGGAGAATGGCGGAACGCTAAAGGTTGTCTTGACGGATGAAGAAGTTGCTTATGGGTATTCCACAAGCAAAGCGGCTCTTAATTCAGGAACATTACTCTTTGTGAATGCATCTGGACAAACTTTGATGTATTGGACGTCTGACGCGGCTCCATTTGCATACGATGGGACTTGCAATGTGTGGCAGGAACTTTCAGGTGGAGGGCAAAATAATTCATACAATACGGCTGCAAGGTGGACAAAAGGTGTGCCAGTCGCTGGCGATTATGTCGTGCTTTCCAATTTCAACGGCTCAACCATTTATTTGGATTCTCCGGGCAACGTCACGCTTGAAGAGGTCAGGGTTAAAGGGTATGGTACCCAGATGTTGCTAAAGGATCATCCTATGGCAACGTATGGCTATGCGACTTACTATACCATACGCGCAAAGATATTTAAAAATGAAGTTCCTGTTGATATAGGGTCAACATTGTTTCAGCCAGAAATTCTTGAGCCGTTGGCTATGATATATCTTAAATCTGGGGGCTTGTTGTCTGGAAGTGTTGTATATGATTACATCTCAAATATGCGAACTTCCGATTTGCAGGATTCTACGCGGTGGCGTGGTACGGTCGTGATAACTGGGACAGACAACCATATTACCGTGGACAACCTCGGCAACTCTCTTTCCTTCATAAGAATGAATGGAAATACAGGCAGCTTGTATTGGGGCGATGTGTCACATGTCCCAATCGAGCTTGTTGATCCTGACGGCGGCATAGCATTTGACTGGAATAATGGATATGGTGACAAGACAAATTTTGTCGGAAAGATTTTCGGCAATGGCACACTGAAGGTCAGGGGAACGACTACGTCGGTATCGGAGAAGGTTGTCATACGCGATATGGAAGAGTTCTTTGGGAATCTTGAACTTTCCGCCAAAACCTTGGTTCTTGGCACATCGGTTCCGACTACTACTTCCTCAGACGGACGCCTGCATCTTTGCTCTGGATACGGTGCTACGGTTGCGGCTGGCAAGACATGGAAGATTGGCGGGGGCGTTTATCTCGACGGCAGCCAGACTCTTGACGTAAAAGGTGTGCTTGACACGACGCATATTTTTGCAAATGCGGCGAACCCGCTTCTAATGCTTTCAGACGGCGGGTTGATAGAAGTTGACACAATCCCCTCCGCGAGCCAGCGAATAAATGTCAACCTCTATGCTGGTACGTTCAGGATCGACGGCGATGCGACGGTGTCCGACGGATTCTGCTTCTCTTCGACAAACGGCACATACACGACGCTTGACGTGAATGGCCACGAGTTGACATTCGGCTCTAATGCGATTTCGGGGCATGGCGCAATCTATCCGACATCTTCTGCCGAGAACTCAAAGGGCCGCGTGGTGTTTCAGAACATGGGGTATTTCGCCGGCGATATAATAATCGACGGGACAACAGTCGTTGAATTACCAGAAGAAATGTCAGACTTCGAAGGAAGGATCCTGCTTGCCGGTTCTGAAATGGCGACATCTGCCGGACGCGAGGGGGATGTCGTACTGAACGACGGTGCAGTTCTGACTCTTTCGCTGTCGAATGAACAAGTCAGGTCTGGCTATACGACGAGCAAGGTGGCGTTGGACGGTTCTTCTGCGCTTGTGTTCGCTGACGAAGACGGCAATGTCCTGTCTGTCCTTTCTTCGGCAGATGCTGTGAATGGTACATTTTCCATCGCGGCGCAAGAACCTGTCTATGCCGGCCCAGCGCCAACGGCGGTGTGGCTGACTGGCGAGTTCGAGGACGCCGCAAGCAAGCACAACGGATATTCTATCGTGCGTCCGGATTCCGGCATAAGCGTGACGGACGGTAAACTAGTCGTTGCCGGCAATGCGACGACAGGCGCTACCATTGACTTGACTTCCACGAATGCGAACAAGGTCACGGTGTTGATTGAGTATTCTTCGCTTGCTGCGGTTTCCGGCAAAAATGTTACGCTTGCCACAGTCAAGGATAGCGAATCCCATGTAATTGGAGCCAGGACTACAGCCAATGGAGCATTGACGCTTACTGGCTACTTCGATGCAAATTCTGACAACAACTATGCGTTCGACACTGTGCCTACAATGACGTCTGGCACTGGTTATCTCATGCTGATGTACGATGATACAACGGACAACAGTGTCAATGGTACATATTGCTATGCGGGCAGCACCATTGCTACGCTCGCCGGAGGGCGGAACGATACATTGAAGTGGACGGGCAACAGCAGGAAAATCAATGAGGCAAGCATCGGCGGGCCAATCACTTCCACTCGTGTGGCGGCATGGCCTGGTGTTAAGATTGAGAAGGTTGCGTTGTTTGTCGGCGAGGCATTGACAAATAAGGACATCGCCAATTATAAGTTCCCCGAACCGACTGTGGTTGCGCGATTCGTCAACGGCGGCGACTCGACGGACTATATCTCGCTTGACGAAGCCATGATGGCTTTGGCTGTGGTGCTGCATTCAAATCCCAATTCGGGCGCATACGTCGAGGTTGTCGACGACGGACTGGAAGCACCCAACGAATACGGCTCTTCTGGCATCGGCTACAGTGCGACGGAGCGCAAGTATGCTCGCGCTGTTGCGAAGTTGGACAACGGGACGGCAACTTATCCCGCCTTCCTCAATCTTGCCGACGCCTGGGCGGCGGCTGGGAAGGGCGCCGACACGGCGACAATCACGATTATTGCCGCCCCATCCGATTCGGTGACAATCGAGGTAGGGCAAACACTGAAGGTAGACGGTCTTGCGCTTGCCGACGATAAAGTGCTCGTTGGCGAAAATCGCATAAAGCATGCAACAACCGAAAACGGCGTCACGACCTACACGGCCAAGTATACGGATGCGGTTACGCTCCTGGACGGCACGATCTACCACGGCAACGATGCGAACCGCGCCGTCATCACCAACTACCTCTCGCAGATGGTGGGCCATCGTCCGGTCAAGATGCCTGCGCCCAGCACTGTCGATTTGCTCCTTGTCTACGATCCCAATGCCGTGGCGTATGCCACTAACCATTACTCTACCATCGAGGAACACGCCGCGCACAACGTCGCGGTGATGAATCAGGCATTGACGGCGACCGACATCGACACAAACGTCTGGTTCAGGATCGCCGGCATCTATCAGGTTGACGTTGCGGCAGCTCATGTTGATGATGCGTTGAGCAAGCTTAACTCCGGCACGGCGGAAGGCTGGGATCAGGTGAACGCCATGCGTGACCAGGTTGGCGCGGACATTGTGCTCGGAGTCGTCTATACGAACTCGAACTACGGTCTCGCCAACTGGTGCTCGCCCACGGCCATCATGAACGGCAGCGCAGCAAACTCCGCATTTGCCGGCGTGAGGGCAGATGCCGCATGGGCGTGGGTGCATGAGGTCGGCCATACGGCCAGTCTTTTCCACAATCCAGTCGAAGCGGCGGGCACGTATCATGACACCACGTCCATTGGCTGCGGATTCGTCAAGACCGCCGCAGCGGATGCGGCGGAGTTGCGCTCGCTCATGGACTCCGGCACGGCGCAAATGGCATTCTCGTCTCCCAACCACATGTCGCATGGCGAGGTGTATTCCGTGACGAACGCTTCGGGGGCGTGGGTCGATTCGTCCGGCGAACTTGCGCGGTTGCTGCCTTATATGGCGAAATACCGTACAGCTGCGCAAGATCAAGTTGCGAAGATTGCCGACACGTACTACTCCTCTCTTGCGGAAGCGGTTGCGGTGGCCACGGCTTCGCAGGCGGAATCGGTTGAAATCTCGTTGCTGCTCGCAAGTACCAACAATGTGACGCTTGACTCCAAGACGACAGTGACAGAGGCGTCGGCTGGTCTTTACACTGGTACGCTTTCCGGCTCCGGTACGCTTGTGTTGGCAGGCACACGCTCTTCCGCGCTTTCGTTTGATGCCTGGACCGGCACTGTTGAAGTGCCGCAGATAACATCGGGGAAAGTCGAGCTGAAGTTCTATGGTGTAGAAGGTTCAACGGTTCGTCTTGGCGGAGGCATGACAGGTGGATGGATCGCTAACGAGACTGTCTATCCGACAATTGAAATCCCCCCTGGGAAGACCCTCCTGTTAAGCGCATTCTCGCCATCGTTCGCAAACACATTCAAGAAGCTCAAGGGAGCGGGAACGTTTGCTATCCTCGTAACGCCGAATGAAGGAAACGATCTCGCCAATGTCGAAAACTGGGGCGCAGACAAAAACTATAGCGCATATTTCCTCATGAACAACGCCGCTGATTTTACGGGCACTTTCTTTGTCAATGAGTATGTTGGAATTGCCATCGGCACATCAAAACCAGGCAAGAACACTGTTGGCGGCAAGATTCTCGTCTATACAAGTGTTGTTGCATCTGCCAATTGGTCTGCGCCGAATGGTATCGTTCTTGCCGACGCGGCGGCTACGCTGACGGTTGAGAACGGCGTGACGGTGCCGACTGTTTCCACTTCGCTTTCTGGCTATGGCGTCGTCCGAAACGGCAATGTCTATTCCGTCGAGCGGGTTACCGGCACCGACTATCCGGTTCCCTATTCTTGGTTCTCTATATACGATCCTGATATATCGGTCAATGAGGTTGAGCAACGCGCAACGAATATTGGAGCAAATGGCCTGCTTTGGTGGGAATGCTACGTGCTTGGTCTCGATCCCACGAATGCGCTGAGCAAGTTTACGGCGACGATTCGAATGGACGGCGTGACGCCAGTTGTCGAATACTCGCCGACGAACGAGACGCTTGTCGCGGCAGGCAAAATAGAATACGTCCTCCAGGGCAAGCCTACGCTCACCAATGACTGGTCGGACTGCCCGTCGTTCGACGAGCCCGGTGACACCAACCGCTTCTTCCGCGTAAAGGTGACTTGGCAAGAATGACATTCGGACTTTCACTCTTGCCGATTGCGGTTCTTGTCGCGGCGCTTGTCGTCGTGAAGGCACCTGCATGGAAGGCAGCGCTCGCCGCGCTTGCGGTTGGTGCCGCAGAGGCGTTTCTATGGCGAGGGATGTCTGCAGGTGAATTTGCCGACTGTGCGGTGCAGGGCGTCTCGACTGGCCTCTTCCCGATAGGGCTTGTTATCTTTGCCGCGCTATTCACGTATGCGATAACGGAAACCTCGGGGGCAATCGCAGACATAAAAGGCGGGCTTTGTTCGTTGTCCTCGGATAGTCGCTTTCTCGCTCTCCTCGTTGCATGTGGCTTCGGGAACTTTATGGAGGGAATGGCCGGCTTTGGCACTGCCGTTGCGATTCCATGCGCAATTCTCGTCGGCGTCGGCTTTGATCCAGCAAGGGCTGTCCTCTGTTGCCTTGTCGCGAATACGACGCCTACCGCCTTTGGTTCCGTTGGAGTGCCGACGAGCGTTCTTGCAAGTGAGACTGGTCTTGATGTCGGCATGCTGACTTCCGCCATCGTGCTACTTCAGCTTGCAGTGACGGCGGTTCTGCCGTTCTTTGTTCTCATTGCGGCGGACGGTTGGCGTGGGCTTCGCGAATGTTGGAAGCTTGCGCTTGGTGCTTCGGTCGCGTTTGTCGTGCCGTGGCTTCTCGCAGCGCGGTTCACAGGGTGTGAACTTCCCGACATCGTGGGCGGGATCGCCGTCATGGCGCTTTTCGCCTTTCTTGGCAAGCGCGGCGAAACGAACTTGCGTCGCCAGCTTTGGGCGTGGATGCCGTTTTCCTTTGTCGTCGTTGCGCTTGGCGCCGTTTCCATGATGCCGCCGGAATGGAAGCCGTCGCCGGGAATCGTCGTTCTCGCATCTGGTGCTCTCGGCGGGCTGTGTCAGGGCGTAGGTGTTTTTCGTCTTCTCGGTGTCGCCGTGAAGACTGCAAAGCGCTATGCCCTCGCTGTGCTTACGATCTGCACGGTGCTGGCGCTTGCGAAGACGATGGTTGCGGCGGGGTTGACACAGACACTTGCCGAGGGTCTCGTCGCCGCGACGGGAGGGGGATATGCCGCGGTCTCTGGAATCGTCGGTGTCCTTGGTGGCTTTGTCACCGGCTCTGGCACGAGCACGAACGTCCTTTTCGGCGCGCTGCAGGCATCCGTCGGGTCGTCTGACGCAGAGCGGCTTCTCTTTGCGGCGGCGAATGTCATGGGCGCGGGAATCGGGAAGATGGTCTGTCCGCAGTCGATCGTACTCGGATGCGCGGCGGCGGGGCTTGCCGGTCGTGAAAGCGAAGTCATGAAGCGCGCGTTTCCATTTTTCGTCGTCGTCGTGTCTCTCGCGTGCGCCGTCACTTTCACATTCAAGTTGTTTGACATTATTGGGAGGACAATACAATGAACATACAGATGAAACACTTCGCTTCCGCCGCATTAGTTTTCTTTGCGGCATTGACAGCGCATTCGGCCGATGCGGTAAAGGTCGCATGTGTCGGCGATTCGATAACATACGGACTTGGACTTGCCAATCGTGCGACCGAGTCTTATCCCGCCCAGCTCCAGAAGATGCTGGACGAGTATGGGCCTGGCGAGTACGAGGTTCGCAACTTCGGCAACTCCGGGCGCGGCATCTACCTCGACTCGATGCGCGGCAACGAAAAGCGCGGGTTCCGCTACATGCCCGAGCACAAGGCGGCGCTTGAATGGAAGCCGGATATCGTCATATGCAACCTCGGCATAAATGACAACGGCGAGTACATCAAGGAATACACCGGCGGTCGTAAGCGCGGACAGTTCGAGGGCGACTACCTTGCGCTTCTCGAAGACTACCGCAAGGCAAACCCAAATGTGAAGTTCGCCATTTGGACGAAGCTGTCGCCGCTCGCGGAAGGGCAGAAGTTCTACCGCAGTCCCGAGCCGTTTCTGATGCAGGCGGACCTTGAGGCGGTTGCGAAGAAGATGAACGCCGTCTGCATCGACATGCAGGAGCCACTTCGCGAGAAGATGGATGAAATCTTCGCCCGCGACAAGATCCACCCGAACGCCGAGGGCGCGAAAATCATCGCAGAAGTTACGTTTGCAAAACTGTTCACCGAGCCATTTCCCTGCGGGCTTATGCCGGATCTCGAGTCAGCCCCCGCGACATTCAAGACGGCAAAGCCGTACGAGATTTGGACATGCGCCGGCCAGTCGAACATGCAAAAGGGGTGGAACGAATTCAACGCCTCGCCGCAGGAGAAGGAACGCGTCAAGAGCGAGATGGCGCGGCTTGCGAAGTGCGAAATATACTTCTGGGACTTCAACGACGGCAAGTGGAGGCAGCTTACGCCAGAGAACGCGCTTCGCAAGAGCGCATTCGGTGTTTCGTTCGCGATCCGTCGCGCCGAGGCTACGGGCAAGGTAATCGGCATGCTCTATGTCGCGGCTGGTGGCGCACCTACGGAATCGTTCCTCTCCGAGCAGACGATGTGCGCTATGGGCAAGGATGGCAAACCTCTTTATCCGCATCTTGCCGCGATTGCGACGAATCGCCATCGCCTCGACCAGAACAAGGACTTCCCATGCGCGTGGGTCGCGCGCGAGTATCCGCGTCGCAGAGCGAACAGGGAAGAGGCCTGCTGGTGGCCCGTGTCGCTCATGTACGACTACGGAATCAAGCGTATCAAGGGTGGAGAGGTTCAGATTGACGGAATCCTCTGGTACCAAGGCGAGTCGAACGCGACGACATGCGTTGCGCCCGACAAGCCGACAGACCGCGACTACCAGCTCGAGACGCTTCGCGCCCTCGTCTCTGAACTGCGCGGAGACAAGAAGATTCCATTCATCATGATGGGGCTTCCAAAGATGAACCGCCCGTGGGAGCAGTATCGTGCCGTGCAGAAGCAAGTCTGCGACGAGACTGGGGCGATTTTCGTTGACACCTTTGCGGCGGGATTGGGCGAGATGAATGACGTCCATCCTCGTGACAAGACCGCCTTCGCCGACCTCGCCGCAAAGGCGGCAGCAGGTAAGTAGTCGCCTTGACTTCGGCTGCAGTTTATAGGATAATGTCGCCATGAAGAAAATAATAGCCCTGTCGTTGTCGCTTATAGCCGCAGCCGCGGCTTACTCGGAAATCAAAATAATCGAGCCCGCAGCTGGCGCGGTCGTTCCACTGATTACCGACGCACAGAAGGCGTATGTGTCGATGGATAGGCAATCGCGCCGAGAGAAATTCGCAGATTCAAAGTACAGGGGCAAGGAGATGGGCCTTCCTGCCGAGACTGTTCCCGGCGCGAAGAAGCCCCGCGAGGCGTATTGGCCGAAGACTGTCCGGCTCGCATGGGAGGCGAAGGACGGTGTGGAGTACCGC
>JAFYQC010000015.1 GCA_017547265.1 Kiritimatiellia bacterium
ACCTTACCTGAGACCTTGTCCGCCACAATTGCGAGAATGCCTAACGCATTAACATCATGCGGCAAATATAAGCCATACTCCTTAGCCTCGCCCGCCGCCTGCGGATCAACGATGAAACCGGCGCCGTCAGAGACGTCAAGGTTATGGAGATTGCTGAAGATTGATTTTCCGCCACGCGTACCGAGATAGCCTTCCCTCACATAAAAATGCATATCCGCATCGCTGAACAGGCTGTGATAGAGGCCATAGCGGAGGTTCTGTCCGAGATAGAGCGCACCTTCGCCAATCTTTACGGCCCAATCACGGATGCTCACCGGTTCAAGCACACTGAAAACAACGTCCTTCGGGATATCAAACCCACCCTGCGACACTTGAATGGAGCGTCCCTTGCGATTGAATGTCATTGAATTGAGCGGTCGCAACAACGAACTGTCGCCCCTGAGCCAAGTAGAATCCCAGTCTATCGTCTCTGGATCCTTGTCACCTCCAAGCGCATGCGGGTGGTCAAACGCGACAACAATGCCGCGATTTTTATATTGACTGCTGTCATAACTCGACATGATGCCTCCGATCCAGCCTGAATTATCCCCGCAAAACGTCACAACATGACCGATGCTTTTGGAGGCAAGGAGCGTAAGATATCCGTCGCCACGCACTGAGGCATTGACCTTAACAGGAGCTGCTGAGTCAGGTATCTCAAAGTACGAGCCATTCGCCGGAGGATTCGCCGACCCGTTCGCGGACAACGTTAACGTACCATCAAAGGGAATGTCGGTGACCTTGTCCTTGGACGTAGAGAACAAAATCTTGCCTGCCGGCAAAAGCGTGACATCGCCAATGAATAGCGACTTGCTGCGACATTCAATGTCGCTTCCATTGCCAACGGTGAGGGAGTGCCCGCTGAAGACCGCGTCATCATCATATCCGTATGCATTTCTGGTAACAAGCTCCTTGCCGTTGTTCATGACGTAATCGGCATTTTCGTGGATCGCCACTTCGTCCGACCAGGTGGAATTGCCGTACCTGTCGGTCGAATCGCTGAAATTCTTCGTCAGGTCGCCGACATACGTGACAATCGGATTCGCAACCATGCGAACTTCAAAATAGCTGCCACTCCCAACAACAGAAAGAGTCGCCTTCGGAAGGCCGCAGGAGCCGGCGGAAGGAACGAAGACAAGGTCGTCGCTGCAAAGGTCGCTCTTAACGTCCCTAGCAATGCGCATCACAACCTTCGCATCCGCAACGCTGAAATGGTCGCTCGGCATGGCAATTTGGTTGGAAAGTGTGAACTTGATCGGCCAAGACGGGATTTCGCTCTCGATCGTCACAGGCGTCACTGCACCAGTCGCAGGATCATAACCAATCTCAAAAACTGGATAGACGACTTCCGCACCCTCCTCGGCTGTAAGTAAGATTTCGGATGTGTACTTCTCGAACACAAGTCTTGCCCCGGATCTGACAACGATCTTAAGTCCCGCTCCGAAATCCGCGCCCGCGCCAATAACGGCAGAGCCCTCGGCGATTTCAAGACAACTCTCCCCGTCGAGTCCGAATGAACAGTCAAACTTGATCTCTCCGGCTCCAACCTTGATGATCCTGCCCGTCTCGGAACCATTGTCACGAATAGCCGACGTGACGACCACCACCTCGTCGTCTATAACGGTTTTGATGTAGTTCTCCGCGCCAGTCACCTGAATGTAATTGTCCTCATGTGCATTGGCAGCCGCAGATGCGGACAGGTGGAGCTTCGACGGCGAGTCCATGACGACTTTCGCATACTCCTCGCCGGGATTCCCAGCCAACGCCGTCGCCGACTCCAGCGAGAGGACAGCGCCAAGCCTGTATTCGGACGCATGACTGCCGCTCTTGTACGGACGCACTATCGTATACTGTCCGAGATAGCCAGAGCAGTCGCCAGTTATTCTACTTTTGGCAACGACGTCCAACAACGTCGCATCTGCGGCAACAGTGCTGTAGACAACTGTTATGAAGTTGATGGCCGTCTTGTCCGCGCTTGTCAACGTACTGTTGATCTCCGTGTCCTTGGCATCTACGATTTTGCAGTTTTCAGGGCCAACTGTTGCACCATTCTCGGAGACAAAGCAGTTGCCCCTAATTGTCCCCGTCGTGCCCTCTTGGTTGTTATTGAAGCTCCCACCATCAAAGACGAGATTGGCGCACGAGAGACTACAAGTCCTGGCCTGGCTCATAAGGATGCCGCCGGTCATGACTGTGAGCGAATCTCCATCAAATGTACAAGTGCTGGTAAACCGCAAGGTGCTTGCCTGAGCACCATGCGTCCCATCAACCACATAGTCGGCTCCAGAGTGAATAGAATCTGTCGCAGGAGTCCAGTAATGCTGTTCATTGAGATTGTCCACATAGTTCCGCCCACCATACGAGTAGTACAACGGCTTTTCGTCTGCTTTGAGAAGCATTGACGTAAGAAGTACGCAGATTGCTGGGATCGTTGTCTTGCTCATTATTTGCTCCTTTTTGTTGTTGTGAGTAAGGTCATTTGGGTTCATGGAAATCAAGCCGAGAGCCATCGGCAAGCGTCACCGCATAGGTCCGGTCGCTGGGATCGCTCTTCACATCTACGGACGCAATTGCTATCGTGTCACCTCGCAATGGCTGAAGCACGGTCACGATACGCTTCAAACCCACGAAAGAGCCCTTGAAGACAGGGGTATTAATTGGGCGATGTTCGTGCTCACCGGCCGCGAAGATTGGCATCCAGCCCTGAAATGGCTTCTCCGACCCCTTCATGTCAACTAGCGTTGCAACGGTGTCCGAAACCACACCAACGAGTTTTACGCCGTCTCCATAGTCCGCAAGAAAACCACGCTCACGCAAGTCGCACGACTTCGACTCAAGATGCCACGGCATCTCCCATGTACGCTCGCGCAAATCTGGAGCAACCAACCGATCGATAATGGCGAAGAATGGCGATGTTCCCTTGACATCCTTGTGAAAGACAACTGTCCGTTCGTGACGCGTCAGGTCAAGCGGTTCGTTGCTTGCTAATTCGTCCGAATAGCCGTCCGCGAACTCGTCACGGCAGAAATCTGCCGACCTAGATGTCCCGAACATGCCGCTTGCCTTGTGCGCAAGCATCGAATCGTCCCACTTGTATGTTCGATTCGAGCACTGTCCCTTGCCATCAACAAGAATGGTATTGTGAGCCCTAGTACTGACAACATACCGACGCATCTCGCTCGCATCGTATGCATATGTGCCACCTTCGGTAATCAGTTCCTTGCCAAAGCCAAACAAAAGAAAATTCAACTTGTCTTCGTGCTGATGACCACAGCCAAACGGCGAATTGTCGACATAAGCCCAAAGAGCGTCATCCCACCAGCCAGTGCGAAATGTGACAGCGCCCGAATATGGCAACTTCGCCGAAAGGAAACTTGGTGATTCGCCAGACTTTCCCCGCGAGGAGAGAAAAGCGAAATCCTTACGATCTGGGAAATACCTGAGGGCGGCAGATAGGTTCTTAGGAACGTCGATATGACCGCCATCGTTGAGGTCAGGAGTAGAACCGTCGGGACGCATGAGGAATGCCAGCACGTCGTACATGCGCTCAAGACCAGCGACAACATTCCGCGGCGGCACGCGCCCCGTCCGCTCATAGGCAGCTAGTGACGTACGAATGTTGTTGATGCAAATCCAATGATAACCAGTCGTAAGTTCGAACTGAAATCCGTCAGGATAAACCTGCTTTCCGAACTCCGCCATGAGGCCTTCAAGAGCATACACTTCCCATTTCGCCGCATCCTTCAAAAAGGGGAACGCAACCGCACTCATAAGAATACCGGAAAGCTGGTGAATCTGCCAGTTCCCAATTGTCGGCTGGTCAATGAGACGGTGATTATGCTCGCAAACACTACGGAAGAATTGCACGAGGAATCGGTCGCTCAGCTGATTGGAACGCAGGAACGAGTGCAAGTAGACCGGCCAAGTAAACATGCGGATGCCTGCATCAATTGTGCGCCAGCCACCCGTCGCATAGGCGCTCGTGCCATCCTGAGGCAGTTTTTGACCGTTCCACCAACTCGACAGGATCTCCACAAAGGCGCGGGAAGCGCTCTCGTCTCTTGTCTCCCGGTAATAAGCAGCAAGTGATTCTAGAAACTCAAGACGATTCAGCTGCCAGACATACTCCTCGTAGTTGTTGCATGTTGGATTAAGATTCCAATCGATGTTGGCAGGATCATACTGATGTGTCGTCATGACCGTCGTGAACTTGCGGGCAATCGTATCAGCGGCTTGCTCACGGAGTCGCTCGATATGGCGTGCATCAGGCTTCGTCGCAAACTCCTTTGCCAAGAACCTCTCTGGATTAAGCACCTTTCGCACATATTCGGCAAAGGCATGCTCGGCCTTCGCAGTCTTGCCTGCCCTGGCAAGCTGGGAAACGTTTTTCAATTCCGGGATTGCGACATCGATGTGCGCGGTCAAGAATTCTACTGCAGACAGCGCAGGACCATCCCCTCGCACTTCAGGGAAATCGTGTAGCCACCGATCTTGCGCTTCCTGCACCCACTTAAACGGACTATGATCCATGTCTATTCCGTTCTGCATCTGCTTATCCAACACCGCCACTTCATTATAACCCGCCCAAACGGCATTTGGTGAGCATGAGCGATCGACAAAACCCGCACAAACACGGAATGGACAACGGATTCGCGAGGCGAATGTCGCACCGTCAAAATATTCTGCGTTTTTTGCAGCAATTGGTTGCAGTTCCCTAGGCTGATTCTCTACAAGAAGTGGCCAGCCAGTCTTACGCCCACGCCGCTCACCAAGGATGTCCGTGAGGGCCGGCACCGTCACAGAGCACTTTGTGAAGCTGCGATTAAGCGCACACAGCCAGATTCCGAGCCCACCACCCTGGCTTCCGCCCGTGTAGACCACCCGCGATCGATCAACATTTGGACGCATGACGAGCCAGTCCACTGCACGGTCAATGCCGAGGATGACAGGATAATAGAAATACTCCTCTCGAGAATTAGAAATGCCTGCATGCTGGTAATGATCAACATGATACTTCTCGTGCATCATCCGATCGAAGTTCTCATACTTCTGCTGATTGCGAACGTAATCCCAGTGTGGCTCAAAAGGATAGACCGTGAAGAATACGTTGATGAAACTACCCGAACCAGACATATGGGTCGTCCAACTACCATAACCCGCACCGGATATGCTTACCTGCAAAGGGAATGGACCCTTCGACTTGTCGGTCGGAACGCTCATAAAGCCATAAACCCGTCGCCCGAACGTGGCAAAAGAAATCCAATAATAATCAAAGTCAGCGGTGCAACGCTCCTCCGCCTTTTTCACATTCACGTCAATCGGCACCTCGCGCCGGAGCTTCATCCGCGCATCAGCCCAGAACACGTCGAAATCTACTGGTGTTGAGGAGCCCTTGCGGATCTTTTCCGGTTCAAAGGCAACAGAGTGCTCCTCCGGCCGTTGGTCCTTGGAATCAAGCCACACCCTCATGAAGCCAGGCTCATCCAACTTCGCTCGGATGGAAAATGGATTGCCCTTTGTGAGGTCATACTTAAGACGATTTATAATATTAGTGCCATAGTTGTCGATGGTGACAATCACCTCGCCTTCAACCGCCCTTACACCATTCGTCTCAAGTGCCTCCACGATTAAAACCGCATCCTCTTTGCAGTTATAAACAGCATTGGTGTGATTGTAAGAAACCACATACTTGAATGGAGAGCCTAAGGCGGTCACCACCATGAAAGCATGCAGGAATATCGCAGAAAACTTCTTCATTTGCGCAAATTGCAAAACAGATTGCAGACCCTAAGAAGACCCTCGAGGAAATAGTAGTCGCCATAGCAGAGCGGAACGTCAATCTCGCTGCCAGCAGGCTTTGCCCCGACGCCATGTTTCAACAGAAAATGCCCGATCTCATCGCCCTCAGAAAAGTAGGCAGACGACGAAAGCGACGCGAGCTGCTTCACCGCAAAGGTGCGGTACTCTGCGCCATTCTCGCCGCCTACGAACTGCGACAGTTCGACAAGCCCGGACGCCATTATTGCGCCTGCCGACGAATCGCGCTCTTCGCCCGGTGCGCCATAATCCCAGTAAGGTATGCCGTCCGCTGGCATGCTCGGGTCGTTGATGGCGAAGTCCGCCAGCTTCTGCGCGAAGTCGAGATAGCGTTTGTCGCGCGTCTCGCGATACATCATGGTATAGCCGTAGATGGCCCAACTTTGACCACGACTCCAAGCCGTGAAGCAGTTCGCACCCTGACCTCGCTGTATCTCCTGCACGCGACCATCCTTTTGGCAGTAGTTCAGCACATGGTACGCCCCTCCGTCCGCGCGGAAATGATTCCGCATAGTCACGTCGGCATGCGACCGCGCGATTTCGTCAAACCGCTTCTCGCCGCCTTTAGCCTTCGACGCCCACTCCAGAAGCTCGAGGTTCATCATGTTGTCCGGGATGACGAGGAAACTATCTCTGTCATCAACCGCACCCCAGCTGCGGATGAGGCCGAGTCTCTTGTTGTA
>JAFYQC010000168.1 GCA_017547265.1 Kiritimatiellia bacterium
AAGCAGAATTCCGAGATGACGACCTCCGCCGTGCTGGGGACGTTCCGCTCCGACGTGAAGGTGCGCCAGGAGTTCCTTTCGCTCATCTGACGGAGGCGGCGCGATGGCGGCGGTCGGCATCACGGAAAGCGTACTGGAGGAGATCAAGGCCCGGACGGACCTCGCGGACCTGATCGCCTCCTACGGGATTTCCCTGCGCCGCTCCGGCTCGTCCACGACGGCCTGCTGCCCCTTCCACAACGAAAAGACGCCGAGCTTCAGCATCAACACGGCGAAGGGCTACTACCACTGCTTCGGCTGCGGAAAGTCAGGCGACGCGATCAAGTTCGTCCAGGAATACGAGGGCCTTTCGTTCGTGGACGCGGTGAAGAAGCTCGCGGCCGCCTGCGGCGTCTCGGTCGAGGAGCGCCAGGACCCGCGCGCCGGCGAGCGCAAGCGCCTCTACGCGCTGATGGCCGAGCTCGCCGCCTTCTACCGCCGCTGCCTCCTGCAGGCCAAGGAAGGCGAATTAGCGCGCAATTACCTGAAGGATCGCGCTCTTGATGGATCTGTTGCCGAGGACTGGGGCATCGGCTATGCGCCGAACGGTGTTGCGAACATCTTGCGCTGGGCTGAGAAATACAAGTACACGCCCGAGGAACTCGAGGCCGCGGGCGTCATCAAGGCGCCGTCGCGCCCTGGCGACAACGGCTACCACCGCTTCGCCGGCCGGCTCATGTTCCCCGTGCGCGACAAGCAGGGGAGAGTCGTCGCGTTCTCGGGCCGTCAGCTCGTCGCGCAGAAAAACTCCGGGAAATACGTCAACTCGCCCGAGACTCTCATCTTCAAGAAGTCAAACGTTCTCTTCGGCTTCGACCGCGCATCTCGCGCAATCGGCAAAGACTCGCACTGCGAAGTAATAGTCTGCGAAGGGCAGATCGACTGCATCCGTCTTCACTCGTCCGGCTTTGCAAATGCTGTCGCGGGCCAGGGCACCGCGTTCACCGACGAGCATGTTAGGATGCTGAAGCGCGTCGCAAACCAGGCCGTCCTCGTATATGACGACGACGCGGCTGGTCACAAGGCGACGATTCGTTCCGCCGGCATGCTGCTCGCCGCCGAAATCCCTGTGCGCGTCGTTTCGCTTCCCGACGGCGACGATCCCGATTCGTTCCTCAGAACGAAAGGTGCCGAGGCGTTTCGCGCGCTTTTGGAGAAGGGCGAGTCGATAATCTCCTTCCAGTGCCGCGTCGAACGCGCGAAGGAGCGCGACCCCGCGTCGATCGACGCAGTCGCGCGAGTGTCGAAAGCGGTCCTCGCGACTATCGCGGCGTGTCCGTCGGCTGTCCTTAGGGCGAGCATGGTAGGCGAGGCGTCGAAGCTTTTGGGGCTTCCGTCTGCCGCGCTTACGGAAGAGCTCGAGGCCGTCAGGAAAAAAATGGCCGCCACTCCCCGCCATCCAGCGCCTGCCGCACAGGAATCTCCTATCGACGAGTATGACGTGGACAGCCAACTTTCAACTTTAAACTCTCAACTTTCAACTCCTTCTGCGGCTGATGCCGCAGAAGCCGCTCCGCCACCGCCGCGCGAAATGGCTTTTATGCAGTTCCTTATGGCGAACGAACGCGACAAGACGCTTGACGGCATGATTGGCGATTTTCTGCCGCGCGAGGTGTTTGCCCATGGCTTTACATGGAGGTTCGTCGAGACATGGCGCATGGAGGCGGCGAGCGGCGAAGATGCGTTCGCGGCGTTTGCGGCGAGTCTCGCAGGGCAGGAGAGGGCGTGGCTCGACGCCGTTCTCGTTGAGGTTGGCAAGACGCAGTCGAGCACGCTCAGCGCGACTGACATCATGCAGGATTTCGTGAGGTCGTTCTGGGAGGCGCACTTGAAGCAAGTGCGCGGAACGCTGCCTGCGGTGGGCGATGACGAAGCCAACAAGGAGCGCATGAAGATAACGATGGACTTGAAGCGCCTAAGGCAGGCACGCTGGGCCGTTGTAAAGGACATGATCAGGGATTTCATGCGAGAGAGACAATCCCGCCCTTAACCTTTAACCTTTCAACTATTCAACTATTCAACTTTTCAACTTTCATACCACAAGGAGAAATAAAATGGACCTGAAGGAAGCAACGAACAGGATCGCCGCGCAGAAGGAGCTCGTGTCGAAGATACGCGAAGAGGTGGGCAAGGTCATCGTCGGGCAGGAGAAGCTCGTCGATCGACTTGTCCTCGCAATGATAACGGATGGGCATATACTCCTCGAGGGCGTTCCCGGCCTCGCGAAGACGCTTTCGTGCAACACTCTCGCAAAGGCGCTCGGGCTCGAGTTCAGGCGCATCTCGTTCACGCCAGACCTTCTTCCCGCCGACGTCGTCGGTACGCTCGTCTACTCTCCGAAGACTGGCGAGTTCACACCGAAGAAGGGGCCTGTGTTCACTAACCTCCTGCTCGCTGACGAAATCAACCGCGCGCCGGCGAAGGTGCAGTCCGCGCTTCTCGAGGCGATGCAGGAGCGCCAGGTGACGATTGGCGACGAGACATACGCGCTCCCGAAGCCGTTCCTCGTCCTCGCGACGCAGAACCCGATCGAGCAGGAAGGCACGTACCCGCTCCCCGAAGCGCAGGTCGACCGCTTTATGTTCAAGTGCCTCGTCGAGCCGCCGACGAAGGCCGACGAGCGTCGCATCATGCAGCGCTTTGCCGAGACTGCCGAGAAGCCCGAGGCGAAGACGGTTTGCGCTCCCGGCGACATCGAGACGCTTCGCGCCGCGCTGAACGACGTCTACTGCGACGAGAAGGTTGGCGACTACATCCTCGAGATCGTCTTCAAGACGCGCGAGGCCGATGCGATGATCCAGAACGGCGCCTCACCTCGCGCGACGCTCGCCCTGAACCTCGCCGCCCGTGGCAACGCGCTTATGCACGGTCGCGCCTACGCGACGCCGCAGGACGTGAAGGAAGTCGTGCACGACGTTCTTCGCCACCGCATCCTCCTCACCTACGAGGCCGAGGCGGAGAACGTGACCTCCGACAAGATCATCGACAAGATTCTTTCCGAAGTTCCTGTTCCGTAATGGCGACTGACGTAAAGGAATTGATGGCGAAGGTGGGGAAGATACGAATCCTCACCAACCGCCTGATCGACGACCAGCTGGCCGGCGACTATCACTCCACGTTCAAGGGCCAGGGCGTCGAGTTCGACGAAGTCAGGCCCTATATCGCGGGCGACGATGTCAGGACGATCGACTGGAACGTCACTGCGAGAACGGGCGTTCCCTACATCAAGCGCTACTCCGAGGAACGCGAACTCACGATTCTCTTCCTTGTCGACGTCTCTGGCTCGCAGAGCTACGGCTCGCGCTCGCGCTCCAAGATGGAACTTGCTGCCGAGGTGACTGCGCTTCTCGCGCTCACCGCGATACGCAACCAAGACAAGATCGGGCTCGTTCTCTTCTCCGACAAGATCGTCAAGTACATCCCGCCGCGCAAAGGCCGCGACTCCGTGATGCGGCTCGTGCGCGAAGTGCTCGCCGCAGAGGACGAGGCGAAGGGCGGCACTGATGTTGAGGGAGTCCTGAAGTTCCTGAACGGCGTGCAGAAGCGCCGCGCAGTCGTCTTTCTTGTAAGCGATTTCATCAACGGCTCGCGCGGCGCATCTGCCGCGGACGGTCTTGCGCGGCTTTTGCGCGCGACGGCGCGTCACCACGACATGATCTGCGTGCCAGTGTCCGATCCGGCCGAAGGCGAACTTCCCGACGTCGGGCTCGTCGAGCTCGAGGACTCCGAGACCGGCGAGCTCATGCTCGTCGACACTTCGAGCGCGAAGGTCAGGAAGGCGTTCGCGGCAAAGGCGGAAAGCGACCGTGAGGAGCTGACGAAGTTCTTCCGCAAGACTGGGATAGACACCCTCGACATCGCGACGGACAAGCCGTATATCGACGGCGTCCGCGCTCTCTTCAAGCGACGCGCAAGGAAAAGGTGAAATGAATCTTCTTCTCATAGCGGCGACCGTCCTCGAGATGAGCAGTGGTGGAATCGACCTCAAGGTCGATGCCGACCGCACGCAGATCGATCCGGGGCGGAGCGTCTTTCTTACGGTGACGATGAAGACGCCGAAGGACATCAAGGCGTCAGTTCCAGATCTCCGCGACCGCGTTCGCGGCTTCTCGCTTGCCGAAGACTTTGCCGGCAAGCCCGTGAAAAACGCGGACGGGTCGCTCGTCGAGACCGTCAACTGGAAGCTTGTTCCAGAGCCCTGCGCCGACGTCTACAAGATTGCGCCGTTTGCCGTGACAGCCTCGCCCCGTCTCCTTTCGACGGCGGCCGACGAAGGTTCGCTTTCGTTTGTTGCAGGGCCGATTTACTTTGAGAATCCGCCCGCCCGCGAGACGGTGACCGGCGACATGGAGGCCGATCCGCAGAAGGACTTACCGCCGCTTTCATGGAAACTCGTCGGCTGGTGCGCGCTCGCACTTCTTGCCGTCGTCGCCATCGTCGCGGCCGTGTGGTTCTTGCTGCGCTATCTCGCTCGTCGCATCAAGGAACACAGAATGAGCCCGATCGAGCGCGCGTGGGTTGAGCTCGACCGTCTTCTCAAGAAGGGGCTTCCTGGGCGCGGGCGCTACAAGGACTTCTACGTGGAGCTCACGATGGTCGTCCGTCGCTACGTCCAGCGCAAGTACGGCATCCGCGCACCGCACCTCACGACGGAGGAGTTTCTCGGGGAACTCGCGGGAAGCCGCCTCGGCGAGTGCTCGAATGTCGAGGGGCTTAAGGCGTTTCTCGAGTCTGCCGACATGGTGAAGTTCGCTGGCGTGCAGGCGACCCCGGAAATGGCAGACTCCGCGACCGATTCTGCGCGTGTCTATCTTAAAGGCGACTCCGCGAACACCGTGGACCAGCGTACAGAGGAGCGACTATGACTTTTGCGACTCCATGGATGCTGCTTCTTCTATTGCCGCTTGGCATTGCTGCGTGGCGGCTGCTGCGGCGCGGACGGCGGTCGGGGATAAGGTTCTCCGCGACCTCTCGCCTGCCCGCAAAGACGGCTGGCTGGCGTGCGAAGCTCGCGTCGCTCACGCCGTTCATACTCCTCGCTGGACTTGCCTTGCTCATCGTTGCCGCGGCGCGTCCGCGCACTCCACTGGCGCACGACAAGAAGTCTATCGACGCGATTGCAATTGCGATGACTGTCGATGTCTCGGGATCTATGGATGCGCTCGACCTCGCGCCGTCTGGCACCGACTTCAGGAATCCCTCTAAGAAGCTCGAGGAGTGGACGCGTCTTTCAGTCGTGAAGCGCCTTTTCGCCGAGTTCGTCGAGAAGCGTCCTGACGACTTGATCGGTCTTGTTTCGTTCGGCACCTACGCTACGACCGTTGCGCCGCTTACGATGGATCACGAGATGCTGCTCCACGCGCTCAAGGGCGTTGAGATTCCCTCGACTGTCTTCGACGCGCAGGGCAATGCAATCGGCGGAGAAGACGAGGCGAACACCGCGATAGGCGACGGCCTCGCGACGGCGCTTTTGCGACTCAAGGACGCGAAGCCCAAGTCGAAGATCGTGATTCTCCTTTCCGATGGCGTCTCCAACACCGGCGTCGTCGAGCCGAAGGACGCTGCGGCGACTGCGGCGAAGATGGGTGTCAAGGTCTATTGCATCGGCATCGGCACGGCGCTGCGCCGCACGCCGCGCCTCGTGCGCGACGGCTATGGCCGTTATGGCGTAGTTGCCGACCGCATGACTTTCGACGAGCGACAGCTCAAGGGTATCGCCGCCGAGACAGGCGCGATGTACTTCCCTGTCAACGACCGCGACTCGCTCGAAAAGGCGCTCGCGGAGATCGACCAGCTCGAGACGACGAAGCTCGACGCCGACGCCTATGACCGCTGGGACGAGCATTTCGCCGCGTTCCTCTTCGGCGGCGCCGTTCTCGTCTTTCTAGCCGTGTCGCTTTCGATGTTCGCGTCTCGCCGCCTCGCATAGCCCCGGCGTCCCCTGAAATTTGGTATAATGCCGAGGATGAAAAAGGTCACAATAGAGTATCGCGTTCCCTACGCCGACACCGACCAGATGGGCGTCGTCTACTATGGCAACTACCTCACGCTGTTCGAGCGGGCGAGGAACGAGCTTATGCGCGCGTGCGGCTACACCTACAAGGAGTGCGAGGCCGAGGGCTGGGGTCTCCCCGTGACGCACGCTGAATGCGACTACCGCTCCAGCGCGCGCTACGACGACCTTCTCGAAGTCACCGCGTGGGTCAGGGCGCAGAAGGGCGTCAGGATCGAGATTGCCTGCGAGGTTCGCCGCAAGGGCGAGGAAGCCATCCTCGTCTCGGGCTATACGCGCCACGCCTTCATCGACTTGAAGACCTTTCGTCCCTGCCCGCCGCCTGAGCGGTTTCTGGCGATGATTGCGGAGGGCGACGAGAAATGAAAGACGCCGTCATGACTACTGCGACGAAGACGATAAAGTTCGACGCCGCGCACGTGCTTACGAACCACGAGGGGCTTTGCAAAAACTTGCACGGCCATACCTATCGTGTTGACGTGACGGTCGCGCAGTCCGCAGACGACACGAAGGACATGGTGATCGACTTCAAGGACCTCAAGAAGATTGCCTCTGAAGTCGTCTGCGATCGCTTCGACCACGCGTTCATCTACAACACCGAGAGCGAGGGCGAACGCGAGATTGCCGACGTCGTCGAGCGGTACGGCATGCGCACGGCGGCGATTCCTTTCCGCTCCACTGCCGAGAACCTTGCGAAGCTTTTCTTCGGCGAGCTCAAGTCTCGGATTCCCGGGCTTTACGCCGTGAAGGTCTGGGAGACGGCCGACAGCTGCGCGGAGTGCAGGCAGGCATGAGGGTCACAGGCGGCGAGTTCTGCGGGCGGATCTTGAAGGTTCCGAAGACGGACGCAGTTCGCCCGACGCAGGACCGCGTGAGGCAGGCGCTTTTCAACATCATCCAGTGCGAAGTTCCAGGGGCCGATTTTCTAGATCTCTTCGCGGGCTCCGGCGCGGTTGGCATAGAGGCGCTTTCGCGCGGCGCTAAGTCCGCGACATTCGTTGAGCAAGACCGCCGCCACATGGCTGTCTTGAAGGAGAACCTTTCCACCCTGCGTGTCACGACCGCCAATTGCGTCATTGCCGACGTCTATCGCTGGATTGCCGCCTACTCCGGCCCCGGATTTTCCGTCGTGTATGCCGACCCGCCGTATGCGCTCGGCGAGGAGAAGGGGTATGCGTCTGTTCTCGAGACTCTTGCCTCTCGCGGGGTCGTCCGACCAGGTGGGCTTTTCGCCGCCGAGATGACGGCGGTGCAGTCTGCGGCAGATGCGCCGCGCTGGGAGCTTATTCGCGACCGTTCCTACGGCCGCACGCGCATCTGCGTTTGGCGTCTTGGCGAGTAGTCCGCAGTTGTGCTTTGTGCGGGTTTGCCTGACATCGTGCGGCTTTGTTTCGGGCAACCGTGCTCGCCTTGCGAGAGCGGCCGATTCCGGCGTCCTTCGCCCCGCTCGGCGTATACATATACGCCGTCGGGGGCGAGTCCTGCCGTAATCGTCTCACTCTCGAAGGTTCCGCCCGGCTTCGGCCCGAAACAAAGCCGCGCATGGCCCCCTCGGGAGCTGGGCAAACGTCGCATGCGTTCGTCTCTCGCTTCGGGGAAAAGCG
>JAFYQC010000169.1 GCA_017547265.1 Kiritimatiellia bacterium
CAGGGCGTTACGATAGTCAGGTAGCTGACTAAAAGCTCTTCAATACAATTGGAGCGACTTTGTCGCAGTAACCGCATTGCGTGCATTCGCCGTCGCAGGTCGATGTGCGCTCGAACCAATCGGGCGGGAAAGCCGCATTGTCGACAGACTGCGGGAAGAACGCGGGCGAGAACCCCGGCTCGAAGAGATCAAGAAGATTGCCCTCGAACTCGCCGCGTTCATAGGCGGACATCACCATGCCGGGATTCGCATGTTGCCGCGTCGCAAGTTTCACGACATCGACAAGACCTTCGTATTGGCGAATATCCTCGGGACGTATCCATGTCGACTTCAGGATTTCAGGGAAGTTTTTCCTTTCCCTGTAAAGCGTCCAGCAAAGATGCGGATTCCACCCCTTGACGTTCGCCGTCTTCATCGCCTCGTCGGAATGCGCAATGAGATTGTCGTGGTAGGTCTGCCACGGACAATGCCTAAGGCATCCCGAGTTGGCGAGGATGCAGAGTTTCTTTCCGTTTTCCCTGCACCACCCTGAAAACCGTTCCACTGTCGTTAAATTGCGCTGGACATCGCGTCCGAGGTAGTAAGAATCAAAAAGCGGCGCGAGATACGCGAACGCCCGCAAAGTTGTAAGCCGCATGTTGACCGACGCACGAACTTCTATTTCCGGCGCAATCGCCTTTAGCGTCCTCGCCACGAATGGCGATGCGGTAGTGCTGATTTCCGGGCGACACCCCCAGGAGTCGAGCGTCTCCAAGATGGACGCGATGCGTTTCTCGAGCGCGACACTCATCGCCTCTGCGCCGTAGCAGTTGGCGTTAAGCAGAAGATCGAGCTTCACGCCTGCGTCGCGCAGACGAAGAAGGTCGCGCTTCAGCGCCGCCGCGAGTTCGTCAGGGTCGTTCTCCTCCTCGAAACCGAGCTTAGGTCGTCCAGAAGGTTCTCCGACCCACGGGAAGTAGACTTCCTTCACGTAAGGGTGGCGCAAGGCGACTTCCGCGAACGGCGCTCCGTCCGCGAAATGCTGGTATCCTGCGGCAAGTGCAATCATTGTCCGTCGTCCATTAGTCGTTGAGCGGGCTAAAGGGATCTTCGTCCGACTCGACTTTGCCCGCAAGATCCTCTATGCGCCCGATGTACTCCTTGGCAATGTCCGGAGGAATCTCGTAGGGCTTCGTGTGGTCGATTTTCCATTGCATCCAGCCGGGCTTGCGGAAGGGGTTGCGGAATGTCTTCGTCAGCTTGTTGCGCTGCTCGAGATGGATCATGCAGGCGCGGATGCATCCACACGCACCCTCTACGGCCCTGCCGTATCCGTATTGCCGAGGGAACTCGCCGTCGAACGGTGAAAGCGAGCGATCCATTCCACCATGGATTCCCTCTTCGCAGGCGAGCTCGTCGAGTTTCCCCCATTCGACTTCGTGCCCTGCAAGCGTAACCTTGACCGATTCGGTCATGGATATGGCGTGTCCCGCGCAGTTCTTGACGCAGAGCTTGCAGCGGTCGCAGATGTGCCCCTCGTAGATTGGATCGTACTCGTCAAACTCCGCATCGGTGAAAAGCATTGCGAAGCGGACGCGCGGTCCGAACTCTGGCGTGAGGAACATCTTCGACCAGCCAAACTCGCCTAGCCCCGCCAAGTATGCGGCAACGCGGAAGTGGACGAGGACATCCGGCGCGGGGCGACCTTCTGCCACGTGACGGCTCAGTCCCGCTCGGAACTTGCCTGTCACTGGATTCACGGCATCGCCGCCGTTCGCGTTCTGCAGCGGAAACACCTCGTAGCCGCGTTCCTCCAGATAGCGGTTCAGTTTCCAGAGCACCATCGGTCCGTGCACCTGGTTGATAGAAGCATAGCCCATGCCGGGATAGTCGAGAAAGCGCGTGCCTTCTTCTATGCCGCGGAGAAGTCCGCGCGGAATGCGGAAGCCGAGCACGACCATTGACTTCGCGCCAGGGAAAATGTAGCGCGGGTCGTTTTGCTTAGGCGCGCCTTCCCAACGGCTCATGGGAGCGATGCCTACGCAGTCCGCGCCCACGCGCTTCGCAAGCTCCTTTATCTCGGCGCTCGTTACATCTTGAAATTTTTCATTCATTTTAACTGACTCCTAACCCCTGACTCCTGACTCCTAACCATCCACTCTCCAACTCCAACTTCTGACTCCTAACTCCTGACCCCTGACTCCTGACTCCTGACTCCTAACTACGCTACTCCTCCGCTCGATGAGTTGTCCTGCACGAGTCCCGCGGCGGCCTTTGTGCCGTAGTTGGACTTGATGTTGTAGTTCGTGTAGGCGTCGTGCGACTCGATATTGCCTTCGTACTCCTTGAGGATTTCTGCCGGGATTTCGTAGGGCTTCGAGTGGTCGATCTCCCACTGTTTCCAGCCCGGCTTGCGGAAAGGTTCGCGGAAGCCGTGTGTGAGCTTGCGTCGTTCCTCGAGGTGGACCATGCACGCTCGGATGCAGCCGCAGCTTCCCTCGTGCGCGAGGCCGTAGCCGTATTTGCGCGGATAGTTGCCGTCGAACGGCGAAAGCTCGCGGTTGAGCCCGCCTTCGCGGAACGCCTTGGAGCATGCCATCTCGTCGCGCTTCGCCCATTCGACCTCGACGCCGCAGATGTTCTTCTTGATGGTCTCAGTCGGCGAGATGCACTTGCCGTGGCAGTTCTTGACGCACTCCATGCAGCGGTCGCATATCTTTCCAGTGTAGATTGGATCGGGATCGAGCTCGGCGTCCGTCAGCATGATGGCGAAACGCTGCCGTGGGCCAAACTCCGGGGTGAGGAACGCGCGCGAGTAGCCGAACTCCCCGAGCCCCGCGAGAAACGCGGCCATTCGGAAATCGACGGCGACATCTGGCGCCGGGAGTCCTGGACGGACGGGGCGGCTCCAGCCCTTGCGGAAGTTTCCTGTAAGGGGATTGACGGCCTCGCCTCCGCCGACATTCGCCATGGGCACTGCCTCGTAGCCGTGGTCTTCCATGTAGCGGTTCATTTCCCATAGGACCATCGGCCCATATATGGAGTTGAGCGCGGCATAGCCCATCGTAGCGTAGTTGAGGTAATGCGTGCCTTCCTCGACACCGCGTAGCGAGCCACGCGGAATGCGAAAACCGAAGACGATCATTGACTTCGCGTCAGGGAATATGTAGCGCGGATCGTGCTGCTTGTCAGTCACGCCTTCCCATCGTGACATTGGCGCAATGCCAACAATGTCGGCACCGCATTCGAGCGCCTTTGCCTTGACTTCCACGGATGATAGTTCTTTTTCGTACGCCATAAGATGAAAAGTTAGTGAGTTGAGAGTGGTGGAGTGTTGGAGTTGAGTCGTTTGAGAATAGGGACAAGCAGAAGCCCTGATACTGCGGCGACAGCCGCGAGAACAGCTGCCCGAAGCGTCTTGCCGTATATCAGGCACCCGACCGCGAACATGAGCGCGTAGATTGCCGCGCTCGCGATAGACATCGCCAGCATTCCCCAGGCGATGTCGTGTCCTCCAGTGTGGATTCTCTTTTGGAACTCAGCCCGTTTTGCAGCGTCGGTCTGCGGAGTTAGGAAAGTGACGGCTACCCAGGCTGCGGTCGTTATGGTCATGACGATCAGCAACCGATGCCACGAGGCAAGGGCGGGGCCTCCAAGATGCGGATAGACGAGTTGCAAGAAGATCGCCACGAGGAACGAAACCGCCATCGCCGTTATTTCACTCCATGCGTTTATGCGCATCCAAAACCATCTGAGAAGATAGATGAGACCCGTCCCGGCGCCTACCTGGAGAACGAGGTTGAACACTGCGCCTGCCGAGACGAGGAAGGGCGATATGACGGCAGTTGCAATCATAAGGACGACTGCGGTGACGCGCCCTACGACGATCAGCTCGCGCTCGCCAGCCCCGGGGCGCACGAATCGCTTCCAGAAGTCGTTCGCAATGTAGTTTGATCCCATCGAGAGATGCGCGGCAACCGTTGAGAACAACGCACCCATCATCGAAGCTGCGACGACGCCTAGCCAGCCGTTTGGCACAAACGTCAGCATCGCAGGATACGCGAGATCGCCTTTCACAAGCGCGGGGTTCACGTTCGGAAACGCCTTCTGTAGCGACGCGAGGTCAGGGAAGACGATAAGCGACGCGAAGGCCGTAAGATACCATGGCCACGGACGGATTGCGTAGTTGACGACCTGGTAGAGTATAGATCCTCCCACACAGTGACCCTCGCTCTTCGCGGAAAGCATGCGCTGGACAATGTAACCACCTCCGCCGGGTTCCGATCCCGGATACCACACGTTCCACCACTGTATCGCTATTGGAATGACAAACACTGCGACGAATAGATCAGAGTTGGAGGGGTCAGGAAAGAAGGAGAGATGGCTTTGCACAGCGGGGTGCGCCATCATCGCTGAAAATCCACCGACGGCGGGATGGTTGATCGCGTAGTGCATGCCGACGAACGCGCCCAGCATGATGACCACGAAGAGGAAGAAGTCGGTGTAGATTGCGCCGCGGAAACCGCCAAGCGCAGAATATACGATTGAGGCGATGGCCGTGACGGCAATTACAGTCCATTGCCCGACGCCGAACAGCGTCTGCCCGATCTTTATCGCGGCGAGCATGACGAGCCCTGTCGTTATGATGTTGAAGACCAGCCCTAAGTATATCGAACGGAATGCGCGCAGAAACGCGGCGGCCTTGCCAGAGTACCTGAGTTCGTAGAATTCGATGTCGCTTTTCGCGCCAGAGCGCACCCACAGGCGCGAATAGACGAACACGGTAAGCATTCCGGTAAGGAGAAACGCCCACCATTTCCAGTTTTCGCCGAGCGATGAATTGCGGATAAACTCGGTGAACATGTTGGCGGAGTTGGTCGAGGTCGATGCCGCGCACATCGAAACGCCAATGAGCCACCACGGCATTGATCGCCCTGAGAGAAAGAAGTCCTTCGCGTCCTTACCCGCGCGGCGAGAGCATACGGCCGCGATGCCGAAGAGCACCACGAAGAAAGCGGCTATCGCGATATAGTCAAGCCAGTTCATTTCTCTTGATCATTTGACGACCACAAGCAGATATTCGGCGAACGTGGGGAGCGTTCCGTCCGCAGGGAGCTGGCGGACGGATGCGTCGGCTTCAAAGGGCGTTTCGACCGTCGCGCTACGTCCATTCGGCAGTATGATCCGCGCGCCACGAATCGGATGTGCGGGATCGTAATTAATAAGATGCACCGCGAGAGCGCCAGACGCCATGCGGCGATATTCTGCAAAGACATGCGGCGGCAGTCCCTCGAAACGCAAGGGAGGCGTCCATCCCGTCGCCAGCAAATCGGCCATCAGTGCCTTGCCGCCGTCCTCAGGTGGAGGAACGACGTAGCTCCAGTCGAGCTTTGCTCCGGCGATGCGGTCGTCGGACGAGCGCAGAACGACGTTGGAGAGGCCCTTGAGCCGTGGCAGGAATTCGTTCATGCGCCGCTGGGCGTTCCAGCCGTCGTAGCGTCCAGAGTCGCCGGTCACTACGAGCTTTCCGCCTTTCTTCGCCCAGCCAACAAGCGCGTCAATCTGCGCGTTGGAGAGAGTGACAAGTCCGGGAACTACGATTACCTCGGTTCCATCGGGAACGGAGAAGGGGTCGTCGGGATACGAGACGAGGTAGCCGTACGGCACGCGGTTGCGCAGGAAAATCTCCTCTGCCGCAACGACGCCCTGGTGGGTCGGTTCAGAAAAGAGAATCTCGCGCTCGGGGTAGAAGATGCGCACGGGGTGGTGTGTAGGGGCTGAGAGCGCATCGCGGTGAGAAGTAGCGAAGGCGTTGAAGCGGGCGTGTTGCTTCTTGCGCCGCTCAAAAACCTCGCTGTTCAAAAATCCTGGTTCTGGAGAGGGTGCCATGACAGTGCGGTCGATCGGAATGCCACCGTATACAATGTCCTCGACGAGCGGCATGAGAAACTTTGCCTCGCGTTCTGGGAGGACGTTGGAATCGGTGTCGCACAGGGCCACGATGCGCTGGTTCCTGTCCTGCGCGAACTTGAGGTCGCGCACGCGGTTGGCGATGGAACCGTCCGCGCGGAGCGACGGGAAGTTCTCGTTCTGCATTATGATGAAGTCGAACGCCTTGCATAGCTCGGACATGTTCTGGGAGCGCGCGGTGAAGCGGGCGCGACTCCTGTACGGTGACGGGTTGCCGGAGACGATAGCGTCGGGCTTCACGCTCTTGATGTGTGCGCGGAAGCGCTGTAGGACGCCATTCATGCGTCCGCACCGCCAGAGGGCCCACGCCTGAAGCACGGGGTCCTTTATGTCCGCGTGGTGGAGACGCGACATCTCGAGCCGCGGCAACAGCATTCCAGAGAGGTCGTCAAATCCGAAGCGCTCCTCTGGGTTCTCGATTCCGGCGAGATAGGCGCGGAAATCCTTGAGGCACCTCTCGCAGTAGCACGGGTAGTCGAAGACATTGTCGAACATGATGCCGTCGAATCCGCCATCCGTGAGCGCGATGGTGCACATCCGCTTGATGTATTCCTCCCACTCGCGGCACGAAAGGCAGGGCATCCAGCGGAAATACTGACCGTTGTATCCGCCGAAGAGGTTCTTGCGACCGAGGTAGTCGATCGCGGCCCAGTTTTCGATGTCTGGAATTTCGCGGCGCATGATCTCGGGGTAGAGCGTGCCGAACTGCACGTAGGCGAGCGTCTTTATGCCGTGGGTGTGGCAGTTCTTTACGAACTTCTGGACATTGGGGAAGTCTTTCTTCTCGACCTCCCAGCCCATTCCCTTGTAGAAGCGGGAATGGAGGAAGTTGAGCCCAAGTTCCTCCATCTTTGTCGGAGCGTTCTCGTCAAACCAGTCGAGCCAGTCACGCACCCACTGCGCATTGCCGTCGATGCTGCCTGTGCAGCGGGCGCCGACGCGCCGGTACATCGTGTATGGCTCATGTGCTCCGAATGTCCAGCGAGTGGATATAGGATCAATCTCCGGAGTTTGAGAAACGAGCGCAGACGCGAAAAGCAAAGCAATCATAATTTAGTCTCCATGTTGGAAATGTCAGTATCGCCGTTGTCCAGTGATATCTCTAATAGTATAGCACATTTCTTTTAGAATGGACAACCACATTGACACGCATTGACTTTGGGCGCGCGATATGCTATCTTATTCACATACCGAGGGCGATTTCTTCGGCCACAACTCCTAATAGGGGAAAGGGGCAATATGAATCTGCTGTCAATCCGCAAGTGTTCATGGACAATGAGTGGAGTTTTTGCCGCATGTCTAACTTTCGCGGCGCATGGTTCCACAAACGTCTTCAACGATGCCGTGTTCTGGTTCCGCGGCGGCAAGGACAGGAACAATGACGGCTACATCCAGCAGGGCGAGTTCTTCGACGATCTCCATGCAAATGATGCCAGTCACGAGAACCACCAGATGCCAATGTCGACATCCCTTTACACGGGAGATTCCGTTGCGTTTAAAGGAAATGCCGTGCTCCAAAACGAGACTGTTGTCTTCCCGGCGTTGGGAACGAGCAAGGAAATGAAGGTCTTACACATTTCCTGCCTCCAAGCAGCGGGGAAATATTACTTTCCGTATGACGTCAATCCGTATTCTATCTTTGCGAACAACAGTATATCTAATGAGTATACGGTTGTCAGCCGGATAAAGATAGATGATGATGGTATAAATCGTGAAGAATGTCTATTTCGGATAGGATACGATACTTCGGATAGAAAGGGATTGTATCTTGCGCTTGGCCGAATAGCTGCGCCCGGAGGTGGATTCGATAAATTCATAAAGGGATACTTCACTCCTGACAGTGCCAGCAGTAGCTCAAGTCACACGTTTTCCATCCGGATCCCGACGAATACGTGGGTCGATGTGGCAGCCGTGGTTGGCAATGGTAAACTGCGCATCGGCATTGCCGCACCGGAATCGTCACCGGACCACGACAACAATCCCACAATCGCGTTTGCCCAGACACCAATGTGGACAGACAACTGCACATTGCTCGGTGATGGAAAATACAGATTGTTTTGCCTGGAAGGACAGACAACATACAAAATAGCAAACGAAATGGACCAGACCGCTTTCATTGGCAGCGTACAGCAACTAGCGATATGGGGCAGGGCACTTAGCGATCAGGAGGTGATGGCGGCGTTTGGCATGCCGCGTCCAGCCATTTTCAGGACAGGCTTCGACAATGGCTGTTCGAACGAATTTGGCGGCACACGGTCCGGTTCGACACAGACTATCGACGGACTCGGTTCTTGGCAGAACATTGCCAATGCGATGCAGGCAGGCGACATTTGGACGGTCAATTTCAATGCGCTGCGCGACGAAGCCAATCTTCCGCAAATATTCTCCATCAAATCGCTTAGTAGTTCTTCTACGGCGCTGATTGAGCCCATTCTGAACGGGACTTCCCTTGGCGAAGGGCGCATAGCGGCAAACTCGCGCGTATTCTGGCCGGTAGCGACTAATCTTGTCAGAAATGGCGTGAATGAGCTTGTCATCAAGCGCAAAGATGCCAGAACTCGAGACTTTCTCATTGATGCAATGGAGCTTGGCGGTTCGCTTGGCGTGGGAACGATAACAAAGAGCAGCACGGATGATGGAAGGGTTGATCCAGAACGTATTAAAACTGGAGTCCCGTCTGCTGCGGATCCGAATACGCAACACTGGCCTACTAAACTCGAACCTTCTACCGGGATCAAAGATCTTCACTTCCGCGTTTGGATCGATCCCGACGTGGCGGACAAGGCATCGTTCACTTTGAAGACGGCGGCGAAATGCGATGCAATAAGTAGCTCTGAGAAATTCAGCCCTTACGTCAATGGCGATAAAAAGGGCGATGTCTCTGCCACTAATGATTGGAAGCAACTCAGTCTTTCATTCAATGCAGGGGACTTGCAGGGCGGGTGGAACGACATTGACTTCTATTCCACGGCCTCGCGCTGTTGGGAATTCGGCTACTATCGTTTTGAAACAGTCCTGCCGAGCCCGGTCGGTTTCTCAATGCCGCCGGCGTTGACGATTGTCATCAGGTAACGCATCATGATTCGACTTATAGCCGCAGTCTTCGCGTTGGCCGCGTCCTGCGGCACTGTCGTCGCAGGGATTTCCTTAGAAGAGGAAATCCCTGTCTTCAGGCAAGGCGTCGATGCATGGCGCATTAAAGGCGGTCAGAGCAGCGAGTGGACCGACTCGGGGCTTGTGGTGAACGCCTCCGAACGCTCTGGCTTCACCATGGAGTACGACCGTTATCCTGGCATGAAGCCATTTCGCGGAACGGATGAAATCGTCCTCGGCATGAAGTCGGACCCGCAGGGAAAGGCGACTGCGGAATTGGCGATTCTTGAGTTCCCGTCCAAGAAGGGCGCGGAGCCACTGAAGTTCTCTGCGCCCGCTTCCGCCTTCGCCAAGGCTACGGCGGATAAATCCGAGGAGACAAGGTTCAAGACGGAGCTCGATCCAACGAAA
>JAFYQC010000170.1 GCA_017547265.1 Kiritimatiellia bacterium
CGCGCGCTTCAAGATGTCGACTATCTGCTCCGGCGACTCCTGGTGGAGAGCGCCGAAAATCGTCACGACATCGTACGCCTCGGCCTCGTATTCGTCCGTATGGTAATCACCTGCGCGACACTCGACGCGACTCGCTAGGCCGAACTTCTCGACATAGCCCTTCGCCTCCGCTGCAATCGCCTTTAGGTCTACCGTCACGCATGACGCGGACGGATTCGCCTGGCACATGAGTATCGCATACGCGCCCGGTCCTCCAGCGAGATCGAGGATCTTCCCCGAAAGCCCGCCAAGCATCGGGACGATGCCCTTGCCGATGCCCATCGCGCGGCCGAACATCGATGCGGCAAACGCCTTCGTGCGCGCCGCGTCCTCTCCGAGGTGGATCTCCGGCTTCTCGACGGGGCGGCTGGTCTTAGCAAGTTCCGCGAGCTTCCCCCACGCGGGATAAACGTCGCGGTTGTAGCGGATCGCCTTCGTGAGATCTGCAGGCCCCCCTGGGATCAGCGCCATCTTGCTGGCCGGGGTGTTGAAGTATTTCCCATCGCGCTTTTCGAGAAGCCCTTCCGCGACACACGCGTCCGCGAGAAGCCGCATGCCGCGGCAACTCGTGTCGAGCGTTCCCGCCTCGACCTTCTCGAATACGCCGCAGTCGATGGCGGCGAAGAGAACGGCGCTACCGTAGTAGGCACTCGCAAGATCGACGATTTCCTGAACTGATCTCATGTCAGCGGTTTCCTCCGCGTCCGCCACGACCGCCACGTCCGCCGCGACCACCAGGGCCGCCAGGCCCAAAACCGAAGCCGTTGTCAGTCGCCTCGTAGATGCCCTTGACGGTCTCGGCTATTTCCTTCGCGTCATCGCCTACGAAGCCAAGCGTCTCTGCAGTCTGGACAAGAAGATTCTCGCGTTCAAGGCGGTTCAATTCGCGAATCCTCTCGTCCGTCTCGCGCATCTCACCGAACAAGGCGTGTCGCTCATCCTCGGTCATATCCATGATGCTGTGCATCTTGCCCTCGATCTCCTCCCGACGCGCAATCATGTCCTGAAGGTCCTCGTGCGTCTTGCGGGCACCAGGGGACATCTTCGAGGTGTCGACCGACGAGAGGAAGTCGATCTTCGACTGCGCGCGCTCGAGGCGACGCTGGCGGAACTGCGCCATGCCGTTCGTTATCTGCGCATAGCGAGCGGGATCCTCTGTCTTGAGGCGCTCCATCTCGGCGCGCGGGTCAAACCGCGGCCTCTCGCGCCTTTCGGTCTCCTCCTCCTTCATCTTCTCGACCTCGACGCCCTGCTTCGCGAGCATGTCCTCAAGTTCCTTGATGCGGGCACGAAGCGCGCGGTTCGCCGCACGATCGCCGCGGTCCCTCCGATCGGGCTGCTTGGCTTGTTCTGGCTCCGCCTTCTGCTCCGGTTCCGGAGCCGGGGCTGGCGAAGACAGCGGGCCGAGGCAATAGCCAAGAGCCGCGCCCACGAGAAGCGATATTACGATTGGCGAGAAGTTTCTCAGTTTCATTTTATTTTACTCCGTATTGTGCAACGGCGCATTTGCGTCCGTGCGTTCCCTTGACTATCCCCCTGTTGAAAAAGAAAAGTTCCTTCGGGTCGTAGCCCGGCTTGTTGTGGATGTCGACATGCGACGCGAAGTCCGGCGCCTCGCGCTTGTCAGTCCACCAGGCGTAGTCGCACCACGATCCTTCTCTGGCGAGAAGGAGTTGAGAGTTAAGAGTTGAGAGTTGAGAGTTGGGAGACGGAAGCTCGTAGTCTCCAGTCGCGAGCAAAAGCTCCACGGCCTTTGCCCTCTCATCGCCGTAGACAACGCAGAACTCGTGGTCGCACATCGCAAACGCCGTGGACTGGTAGAAGTCGGGATACGACATCCCGGCGACTGTGCGCGTCTTGAAAAGATCGTTGCGGCGAAGGACGACATTCGGGCAAACCGGCTCGGCCGTCACCTCTGTTATCTCATAGTCTCCGACCACCTTGAGTTCGCAGCCGCGGCGCATGCAGATGTCCGCGACGCGCTCAAGCTGACGGCGAAACTCCTTCAGAGCCGCCTGCGCCGCAGGCGAGTCGGGACCTGATTTCTGCGCCGCGTAGTCGAGTGTCGGGAGATACAGATACGCCTCGTCGACATCGTGCGCGTCGGTCATCGCCTCGAACCAGCTGACGCACTTCCTGCCGACCTTCGGAGATGCGAGCGGCCCCCAGTAGCGCCAAAGCGGAAACTTGCCGCAGAGCTTCTCGAGAATCGGCGCCATTCCCGTCGGCTTCGTATAGCAGCTCATCACCATACCGCCGCCGTGCTTGTGTATTGGCGCGGGCGAGATGATTACATCGGCCTCCTCGCCGAGCGACTGCTGGAAGAAGAACATGCCGACAGTGCCGCCCTCAAGCCGACGGTCGGCCCAAATGCGACGACCCTTCACGATGCGCGAGCTCTGTTCCCAGAAGAGCGGCTTCCTCAATTCCTCCGACCACCAGCCATTAGAGACCATGCCGTGCTCCGCAGGAGCGAGCCCCGTCCTGAGCGACGCCTGGGCGACGCACGTGACGGCAGGAAAGACGCTCGGCGCAGAGCAGAACTTGAGCCCCGCCATCTCGAGCATTCCGTTACGCTCGAGGAGATTGTAGCCAAGCCCGGCCGCGACTACTGTCAGAGTCTTCATGTGGAAAGTTAATTATACCAAAACCCTCCCCGCCGACTCAATAGCGGGAAGTCGAACCAGAGGCCTCTACCTGCGTCCATCCGTAGGCGCCAATGGCGTCGGCAACGGCCGCCACGTAATCCGCCTCCTCGTCCGTGACAACGCCGTCCTGGGCAACCGTCGCGCTGACGCCAAACAGGAACTCACGCTTCGCAAGCGGGGGAAGCGCCTCGAGTTCGGAAAGCGAGTCGAGGAACTCCATCGCATCGTCGTAGGGCGGCGGCATGGGGGGAAGAGGCGTCGGAATAAGCGAAAGCTTCGATTCCGCCGCGCGGTAACCGCCTTCGGGATCCGACCCGAAGCTCGCCACCGTCGCAATCACCTTCGACGCCTTCGGCGCAAGCGACGGCGCGGGCACCATGCGGACTGTGCGCGGTCTCCTGAGATAGCGCCTCACGGACGCAATCAACATGAACTCGAACGAATCTATCTCACCGTCCTCCTGTGCAAGCGCGGTGATCGTGTCCACCCATTTCTTGCGCGAGGGATCCGCCTCGGTGTCGCGTATCGCGATCGCACACCGCGTGGCAAGACGCCGCTTCTGCGCGCGCGTCGGCATGTAGCCAAGTCCATCTGGCTCGCGGCCGCGAAGCATCTGCACGAGCACCGACCCCGCGCCGCCCGGAGAGCGCAGACGCGAGACGAAGGCGAGCGGCAAGTTGTCGGTCGCAGAGTTGTCGGCCGCGGCTTTGCGTGCAGCCGGCTTCGCGCTCGCAGCGACGCGATTCTCGTAGGCGCGCTTGCGCTCGGCGCGTATGCGGTTGACCCTGGCCATGAGCTGTTCTTCAGTGGCCGCGAACGACGGCGAAAGGCGCGCGATGCGATCGGCAACAGGTGGATGCGTGGAGAAGAAGATCCTTTCGCCTTCGTTAAAGAGCATGTGCGAGATGTCGTTTCGCCAGGCGCCGAACGCAGACCGTCCGCTGTTGACAAGAGTCGAGAGCCGCAAGGCGCTGGCGAGCGCCGCGGGATTGCGCGTGAACTGCGCGGCCGATGCGTCCGCGAGATATTCACGCTGGCGCGAAACCGCGCACTGGACGAGCCGCGCGAAAAACACACCGACCGACCCGACGAGCCATAGCAAAAGCGCCGTCACAATGTAGACGAGGATGATGACAGCAATCCCGCCGCCGCCCTTCCCGCCACCACCGCCACCGCCACCACCGACTCGGCCCCGCGGGAACCGAAAACCCCCGCCGGAGTTACCAGACTCGGACGAGTCGGAGCGAGACCCGAACATGCCGAGCATCCCCCTGCCGAGCCGGTTGTACGCGGTCACGCCGGCAATCAGCATAAGAAGCCGGAAGTTCAGCCGCATGTCGCCGTTTAGGATGTGGCTGAACTCGTGCGCAACGAGTCCCTGCAGCTCGTCGCGCTCAAGATAGCGAAGAGCACAGTCGGTGACGCATATCGCGGAAGTCTCGGGGCTTTCCCCCGCGACAAAGGCATTGACGTCCAAGGACTTCGGAAGAACCCATATGGACGGCATCGAAACGCCCGACGAAATGGACATCTCCTCGCAGACGTTGAAGAGTCGGAGACGGGCGAGCGAGTCGTTGTCGTTTCCGTGAATCTTCGAGCGGTAGACTCGCTCGGCGCCAACGCTCTTCATGAGACTTTCAGCAGACGCAAGGTCGTCCATCTTCACGAGAAACCCGATCAGCACGATGAGAATCGACACGAGCAGGGAAATCGCTATCACCGTGGGGCTAGCGATAAACGATGAGAACAGGGCGAGTTTTTTCTCGATTAAAAAGCCGTCTATGATCCAGGCGCCGCAGGCAAAGACGAACGCCGCCGCCGCCACCACGGCGACGACAGCGATTACGGCAAGCGCGA